>NZ_JAGKSE010000010.1:0-115963 GCF_017939685.1 Acidovorax sp. JG5 | reverse complement strand
CTTGCGGCATAAAACCAGTCCAAGTTTTTATCCGCATCCCCCAGTGCCCTCAAGTGGGTCAGTTTTCGATCGGCGTCAACACCCTAGCTTACGAAACCCTGGCGTTAGAAGGTTGGGGCACTACTGATCTTTCGCAACTTCCCAATTGCATCACGTAAAGTTTCATCCTTTTTTGCAAAACAAAAGCGAACGACACCTTGATCGAATCCATCGCCATAGAAGGCTGACAGGGGAATAGCTGCAACCCCCGCTTCGCGCGTGAGCCATTGACAAAATTCGGCTTCATTCAGATCACTTACAGCTGAAATGTCCACACACTGGAAATAGCTACCTGTGCTGGGTAGTAGTTTCAAGCGAGAACCTTCCAATCCTTGGCGGAAAAGGTCCCGCTTGGCCTGATAGAAAGTTGGCAGTTGCAGGTATGGTGCTGGATCTCTCAAATACTCCGCCAGTCCATGCTGCATCGGGGTGTTTACGGTGAATACATTGAACTGGTGCACCTTGCGGAATTCGGTGGTGAGCGAAGCGGGTGCTGCTACAGTCCCAATCTTCCAGCCGGTGACATGGAAAGTCTTGCCAAAGCTCGATACGACGAACGCGCGGGCGGCAAGGTCCGGATAACGGGCGGCGCTCTGGTGCTCAGCACCATCAAACACCATGTGTTCGTAGACTTCGTCGCTGATCAGCAGAATGTTGGTGGGTGCCAGCAGATCTTGCAGTGTGAGCATATCCTCGGCACTCCAGATGGAGGCGCTCGGATTGTGTGGACTGTTGATAATGAGGGCGCGGGTGCGTGGTGTGATCGCTGCGGCAATCAGACCAAAGTTGGGGCGAAATGTCCCAGGGGTAAGAGGCACCCGCACAACGGAGCCACCAGCCAGTTCAATGTTAGGTGCATAACTGTCATAGCACGGGTCAAGTACGATGACCTCGTCGCCCGCATGGACGATGGCCAGAATGGCCGTAAGGATCGCTTGCGTGGCTCCTGCTGTGATGGTTATTTCGGTGTTCGCGCTGTATTTTCGGCCATGGAGTGCTTCTATTTTTGAAGCAACGGCTTCGCGCAATGCTGCAATCCCCGGCATGGGCGGGTATTGGTTATGTCCGGCCTTCATGGCATGGGTTACGGCATCGATCAGGGCAGGGTCACATTCAAAGTCCGGAAAACCCTGGCCCAGATTCACGGCGCCATGTTCGGCGGCCAGCGCTGACATGACTGTGAAAATGGTGGTGCCGACCTGAGGCAGCTTGCTGGGAAATGTGGGGGTGATTGATCTCGTGAGGGTGGGCGTCATGGAAGAAAGCACAAACGATGTAGAGAGTTAACAAGTTCCGGCAGATGCTCAGAGTTCGTAATCGTTGATATGCCCCGTCATGGCGCGGGCTATCAGTTCGCGGCTCAAGCGGTCGCTGAGCAATTCGGCGAACTTGTAGACAAAATTGCGCAAATAGGCGCCTCGCTTGAACGCCACGCGCGCCACGCTCTGGCCGAAAAGATGCCCGACGGGGCGTACGACCAGATCACCAACAGGATCATCGTGCATAGCCATTTCTGCGACGATTCCGATGCCCAGGCCCAGGCGCACATACGTCTTGATTACATCGGAGTCAATGGCTTCGAGTGCAATACGAGGCTGCAAGCGCCTGGTTGAAAAGGCCAAATCAATTTTTCCGCGACCAGTGAATGTTGGGTGGTAGGTAATGAGGGGCTCGTGGGCGATGTCATCCAGTCCAATGCGCTCTTTCTGGGTCAGCGGGTGGCCCGGAGGGAGCACCAATACATGTTCCCACTCATAGCAGGGCAGGGTCACCAGTTCGGGATAGTCTGCCAGCGACTCGGTGGCCATCCCAATTTCCGCCACTTCGTCTATCACCATGCGTGCGACCTGGTCGGGAGTGGTCTGGTGCAGGCTGATGTTGACTTTTGGATACGCCTCTCGCAGGCGGGCCACAGGGACCGGCAACACATAGCGCGCTTGGGTGTGGGTGGTTGCGATCGACAGGGTGCCACTATCCTGCGCGCTGAACTGTTCGCCAATGCGCTTCAGGTTTCCCACCTCGCGCATGATGATTTCAATGCTTTTGAGAACGTGCTGGCCAGGTTCTGTGATGCGCTTGAGCCGCTTTCCATGGCGGGCGAATATATCAATTCCGAGTTCTTCTTCCAACTCGATGATTGCCTTGGATACACCAGGCTGCGAAGTGTGCAGCGCCTTGGCGGCCTCGGTCAGATTGAGGTTACGGCGTGCCGCCTCTTGAACAAATCGGAATTGGTGTAGGTTCATATCTGATGGAGGCTAAAAACTCGCATCATTATGCTGCATTTGTCTAAGGGTTGGGTGTGGTTATCGAAGAATCGCAGGCAATTTCTGCCATTAAAGCGGTCATGCGCTGGTCTTCCCCAATGGCGCCCTGTATGGTGAACTGTACGGATTGGTGGCGCGAGCGGAGTTGCTCCACCAGCAATGGAAGGTCCTCTCGTGCATGCTTTCCGGTGCCTAGAAACATGGGTACCACCGTTATATGGGTGGACCCTTGTTGAGAGAGCAACTCAGTGGCTTGGGCCAATGTTGGTTCACATAATTCAAGATAAGCGCATTGCACCGGCTGGTCAGGGTATTGCGAGGCAATGCGCGCCGCAACCGCTTCTATGGGGGCACGCCAAAGTGGGTCGCGCGAACCATGGGAAAAGAGCACGATGGCCGGTGGTATTTCGGACATGAATAACTCGAAAAGGCTCAGCGTCGCAATACCAGCCAGCCGAAGGCTGCAAGTGACAACAGGGAGTAAATCAATCCTGGGGCGGCAGCCGTCAGCCATGGCGACCAATTTTGCAGATTTCCGGCGTAACCGAATACATTGTTCAACAGGAAGAAACTGATGCCTGCCATCACGCCGCCAAAAACGTACCCCGCAATACCGCCGGCCCGAAAGTGCAAGTAGGCAAAGGGCAATGCCAGCACCACCATCACCAGGCAGCTCAGCGGATAAAAAACCTTGCGCCAGAATTCAATTTCATACCGTTGTGCTGACTGGCCATTGGAATCTAGATGACGGATGTACTGAAACAGGTCGAACGTAGCCATGCGGTCGGGCTTGATCAGCGAGGCCGCCACCATGTCCGCGCTGATGCGAGTCGGCCATAGCAGGGTAGGAACCTGCAGTTGATCCACCCGTGCTTTTTCGCTGTCGGGCTGAAGAAAGCTGCTGCGCCGCACCTGTTGCAGTTCCCAGCCCCCTGGGAGGGCGAAACGCCCGGTTGCAGAATGGGTCTGCGAAGCTGGTCGGCCCTTTTCGTCAAACTCGAAAATGCGCACATCCAGCATGCCGCCATCGGGCGTCAAAGCGCGCACATTCACCGCAAAAGAATGGTCTTGCTGGCGTTCCTTGAGCCAGGCACCAGTGGCGCCAGACGTCAAGCGGCCCAGGTGGCGTACCTTGATGAGCTGCGCTGCACGTTCAGTCAGGGGGGCAATGTAGTCGCCTACGGCAAAGGTCAGCAGCACGAATAATCCACCCAGAGCCAGCAATGTGCGCAATGCCTGCCATGGACCCATGCCGCTGGTACGCATGATGGTGAACTCTGAGCTTTGTGCCAGCCGTGCCATCACGAAAATGGTACCGATGAGCACTGTGATAGGCAATAACTCGTAGAGGTGACTGGGAATGCTCAGGGACACAAACAGCAGCGCATGGGAGAGCTGGTAGCCGTCTGGGCCGGTCCGTCCAACCAAGCGCAGCTCGTCGATCAGATCAAAGAAGAAAAACAGTGCCAGAAACCCGAGCGTCACAAATCCCACTGCAAGCAGGGCTTCGCGATGAATGAAACGGCGAAGAAGTTTCATGCAGGACTCCGCGTTGGCCATAGGCGCCGCAGCGTCCAGTGGTTGTGCCGCACGGCCACAATGGCCAAGGCGAGCGCGAGCGTGCCACCGTGGAGGGATAGCATGAAGGCGGGCAAGCCCAGCTTTCCTGCCCCAACCCAGCTTTGACCCAATGTCATGAGGTTGTAGTAAACAACAAAGGCAAACAAAGCAAACATCATGCCGCCGCTGCGTCCCGCGCGGGGATTCACGCTCGCCAGGGCCAGGCCCAGAACCACAAAATTAATGGCTGCCAGCGCCAGCCCCAGCCGCCAGCCCAGTTCTGCCTGGTAAACCGGAATGGTTGGCTGTAAAAGCAACTCATGCGTGGCCCGGGTTTTGACCGCGAGTTGCTCTGTTGCCGTACCGGATGCTGACCCGATACGCGTGCCGTATTCGGCAAACTCACTGATCTTCAGGCCAGGCTGGCCCGCGGTGGATTCCAGTCGCTGGCCCTGACTAAGCAAGGCGAAGCGCTCGTCGGCGCGTACTTCAAGTCGCGCACTGCGTGCGGATGTTACCGATTCCTTGGTGCCGCTGTTGGCTGCGATGAAAATGTTGTTTCCCGCTTGGGTGTCTGGACTGTCCTTGTCGATAAAGAACACCCGGCTGCCGTTGGCTGATTCCTGAAACTCGCCCGGCGCAATACGGTCAACGTCGCTGCGTTGCTCGTAACGCGTCTTGAGCTCCTGAATCTGTGCGTTGGCCCATGGCCAAACCCCCAATGACAGGACAGCAATAACCGCCATCACAGGCCACGCAAAGCGCAACAGGGGACGCAGAAGGCTCACAAGTCCCTGGCCACCGGAGAACCAAATAACCATTTCGCTGTCGCGGTACATGCGCGAGAGGACGCTCACCACGGCCACGAAGAGACTCAAGCTGAGGATGGTTGGGAGTTGTCCCAACACCGTGAAGCCCATGACCAGCATGACATCAGAGGGGCTTACGCTGCCGCGCGACGCTTGACCGAGGGTGCGGATCAGCATCATGGTCATGACCACTGTGACCAGCACCACAAGCGTCGCGCCAAAGCTGCGCGCCAGCTCTTTGCGAATGGATGAATCGAATAACATTGGCTCGAAGGAAAGCACCGATTATGAACTTTGATCTGAAGACTCTGGAGTTGCCGGCAGCGGCTACTGAAAAATGCGACCTACTGGTCGTTCTGGTGCCCGAGGGCTTCAAACCGGGGCAGGATGCCTTGTCGGTGCTCGTGGCCCATGCGCTCAAATGCGGCGACCTGGAATCCAAAGCCGGTAAGCACCTTCAACTCTATCTGGCACCCGCTGTCAGCGCGCGGCGCGTGGTTCTTGTGGGTGCGGGCAATGGTTCTGCCCGGGCCATCCGTCAGGCCGTGCAGGCTATTGCAGCAACCTTCAAGCTGTCGCAGGTCAAACGTGCGGTGGTTTGCTTTGCCGGCGAAACCACGGCCGATGGCGTTTGCGCCGCTATACAAGCAGTCGCTGATGCCAGTTATGTTTACACGACTACCAAGCCCAAGGCGGATGCGCGCACCTTGAATCGGGTGGTGATCGGGGTCGCTCATGTGGAAGCGGTGCGAGAGGCGTTCGCGCAAGGGGTGGGCCTTGTGGAGGGCGTAGAGTTCGCCCGAGAGTGGGGTAACCGTCCGGCCAACCACGCTACTCCGAATCTTTTGGGCGAAGCCGCCAAGTCCCTTGGCAGGCACCCTCGCGTCCAGTGCAAAGTGCATGGCCCCGCCGAAGTGGCTCGTCTTGGCATGGGCGCATTCATGGCTGTTGCGCGAGGCTCCGAGGAGCCGCTGAGGCTGATCGAACTGCGATACAGCGGCGCAGGCAAGTCAGAGACCCCGGTAGTGCTGATAGGGAAGGGCATCACTTTCGATACTGGCGGAATTTCCATCAAGCCTGCTGCCGAGATGGATGAAATGAAGTTCGACATGTGCGGTGCAGCCAGCGTCCTGGGGGTGTTTCGTGCTCTTGGAGAATTGCAACCCGCTATCAATGTGGTGGGCCTCATCCCGGCCTGTGAAAATATGCCTGATGGTCGGGCCGTGAAGCCCGGTGACGTTGTTACCAGCATGAGCGGTCAGACCATCGAGATATTGAACACCGATGCGGAAGGTCGACTGGTCCTTTGTGACGTATTGACCTATGCCGCGCGCTTCAAACCTGCCGCGGTGGTGGACATCGCCACCTTGACTGGTGCCTGCGTGATTGCTTTGGGCGCAGTCCGCAGCGGACTATTTTCAAACAACGATGCGCTGGCCTCTGCCCTGTCTGCGGCAGGGGATGTGGCTCAGGACTTTTGCTGGCGCATGCCGCTGGACGAGGACTATGCCGAGGGATTGAAGAGCAATTTTGCAGACATTGGCAATGTGGCAGGGCGAGCGGGCGGCTCCATCACGGCGGCCAAGTTCCTGCAGCGATTCGTGGGCGCGTTTCCTTGGGCGCACCTCGACATTGCCGGTACTGCCTGGAAAGGTGGAGCGGTCAAGGGGGCTACCGGCCGACCGGTAGGCCTGCTGGTGCATTACCTGCTGAGCCGTGTTCAGCCGTTATCGGCAAAAGATGCGGTGAAGAAGTCTTCTCCCGCAGTGTCGGCAAGGCCCAACACTCGTTCAAAACCGGCCTGAATTCGTCATGACTGAAGTCGCTTTCCACTTCAATGCACCGGACAAAATGGCCTATGCCTGCCGGTTTGCCCGCAAGGCGCAACGCAGCGGCGCACGGCTCGTCATTACGGGTTCTGCGGACACTCTGGCAGAGCTGGACGGAATGCTTTGGAGCATGCTGCCGCAGGATTTCGTTGCCCATTGCCGTAGCGATGCTGAGGATGAACTCTTGCAATTTTCATCGGTGGTGCTTGCTGTAGACGTGTGGCAAGCGCCCCACCAAGAAATGCTGCTGAATATGGGGAGCGTTGTGCCTGAGGGGTTTGGCAGTTTTGGCCGCTTGGTGGAGGTGGTGAGTGCCACAGATGAGGTAGACCGCAATGAAGCGCGTGTCCGCTGGCGTCACTATGCATCGCAGGGCTATGCCATCACGCGCCATGATCTGGTCTTGAAAGCCGACTGATGTCCCTTTCGCCCAAGTTGATCCCCCGTTTTGTGCCGACCCTCACTGAAGTGGTGCAGGAGCCCGATGTGCTCCCGTTTTCAGTGCCTCAGGCGCAATCTGGACCGTCGTTTGGGGGAGGATGCTCCACCAGCATCGCGCAAACTGAGCCATCGCTTCAGGCAGGGGTCTCAATTCCTGCTGCGTCCGTCCGAGGCACTTCCGACACAAAGCCCGTCCTAACATCGCCCAACCCGCGACGCCCTTTGCCGCAGGGCATTGAAGAGTACATGGTGCACCGAGTGATGCAGCGCGTGGATGTGGTGCTGGATCAGCGTTTGCGCGAGGCGATTGCACTGGTGATACAGGAGCAGACCCGCTCCGTGCTGCCCCGTCTGCGTGAAGAAATTGAGTCAGTGGTGCGGCATGCGGTCTATGAGGCCGTGGCCGACGAATTGGCGAACGAAAATTCCCCTGAGCCAGGAAGATGACAGGGTATTTCCCCGTGGTTTCCTTCGGATTTACGCGTGTTCCCTAATGATCTGGCCCGTAAATTGCGATAAGTTCGCCTGCGTTGAGACACAATAATTATTCTCAGCGTTTATCTTTACTGGAGATTGATATGCAATTGAAGTTGAAACTGACCGTGGTTGCTGCTATCGCGGCTGTTGCTGGTATGGCCTCTGCACAAGAGCAAGTGGTCAAGATCGGTCATGTGGCTCCGGTTTCCGGTGCCCAAGCCCACTACGGCAAGGACAACGAAAATGGTGCGCGCATGGCCATTGAAGAGTTGAATGCTCAGGGCATCACCATCGGTGGCAAAAAGATCAAGTTCGAGTTGCAAGCCGAAGACGATGCTGCAGATCCCAAGCAGGGCACCGCTGCTGCGCAAAAGCTGTGCGACGCCAAAGTGGCGGGCGTCGTGGGGCACCTCAACTCCGGCACGACCATTCCCGCCTCCAAGGTCTATAACGACTGCGGTATTCCCCATGTCACGGGGGCAGCTACCAACCCCAACCTGACGAAGCCTGGCTACAAGACCACCTTCCGTATCATCGCCAACGACAACGCCCTGGGTGCTGGCCTGGCTTTCTACGCTGCTGACACGCTCAAGCTCAAGACGGTTGCCATCGTCGATGACCGTACGGCCTATGGCCAGGGTGTGGCTAACGTGTTCAAAAGAGTTGCTGCCGAAAAGGGCATGAAGGTGGTGGACGAGCAGTTCACGACCGATAAGGCCACTGACTTTATGGCCATCCTGACGGCTATCAAGTCCAAGAATCCAGATGCTATCTTCTTCGGAGGCATGGATCCTCAAGGCGGCCCGATGCTGCGCCAGATGGAGCAACTGGGCATGGGCAACGTCAAGTACTTTGGCGGTGACGGTATCTGCACTTCCGAAATCGCCAAGCTGGCTGCCGGTGCCAAGACGCTTTCTAACGTGGTGTGTGCTGAAGGTGGTGCATCGCTTGACAAAATGCCAGGCGGCAAGGCATGGAGGGCCAAGTACGATGCCAAGTACCCAGGTCAGTTCCAGGTTTATAGCCCCTATACCTACGACGCTACGCACCTGATTGTGGACGCCATGAAGCGTGCCAATTCGGTGGATCCCAAGGTCTATACCCCCGAGTTGCTGAAATCGCAGTTCAAGGGCGTGACCTCCACGATCGCATTTGAGTCCAATGGCGAAATGAAGAACCCCGCTATCACTCTGTATGTATACAAGGATGGCAAGAAGACGCCTCTGAACTAAATTCAGAGCGACCTTTGGCTGCATTCGTGGATGCAGCCCCCATAAAAAATGGCTTCCTACAGGAAGCCATTTTTTATGGGGGCGTCGCTCAATGCACAGTTGCGGGAGTGGTGCTCCGCGCCAAAGCTCAGCGGCGGACCTGCAATGCGCCCGGGTTCACGATATTCGTGGGCGTGCCCTTGATGTAGTTCACCACGTTGTCAAAGGCGGCGCCAAAGTACAACTCGTAGCTGTCCTGCTCAACATAACCGATGTGGGGCGTGCAGATGCAGTTTTCCAGGCGCAGCAGGGCGTGGCCTTGCAGGATGGGTTCGCTTTCAAACACGTCCACGGCGGCCAGACCGGGGCGTCCACGGTTCAGGGCCGCGATCAGGGCGTCGGGCTCAATCAATTCGGCGCGCGAGGTGTTGACCAGCAGCGCGGTGGGTTTCATGCACGAAAGATCTTCCAGTGAAATCATGCCTCGGGTCTCGTCATTGAGCCGCAGGTGAAGAGACAGTACATCGCATTGCGAGAAGAACTCTTCCCGGTTGGTGGCAGCCTGGTATCCATCGGCCAGTGCCTGGGCGCGGGAGGCCTCACGACCCCAGACGCGCACGCTCATGCCAAATGCGCGGCCGTAACCCGCCACCAGTTGCCCGATGCGGCCGTAGCCCCAAATGCCCAGTGTTTTTCCCCGCAACACGCTTCCGAGGCAGAAGTTTGGTGGCATGGAAGCCGCCTTCAGGCCGGACTGTTGCCAGGCGCCGTGCTTGAGGTTGGCGATGTATTGCGGCAGTCGCCGCATGGCGGCCATCACCAGTGCCCAGGTAAGTTCGGCCGGGGCCACTGGCGAACCCACTCCCTCGGCCACCGCAATGCCGCGTTCGGTGCAGGCGGTCACATCAATGTGGCTTCCGATCTTGCCGGTTTGGGCAATCAGTTTTAGCCGGGGCAGCTTTTCAACCAGCTGGCGCGTGATCTGGGTGCGTTCACGCACCAGCACGATGATGTCTGCATCCTTCAGGCGCACAGCCAGTTGCCCCTGACCTTTCACCGTGTTGGTGTACACCTTTGCCGAATAGGGGTCGAGCCGGCTCGCGCAATGGAGTTTGCGCACCGCATCCTGATAGTCATCCAGAATCACAATGTTCATCCCGCCATTGTGCCTTGGCGAGAGCTGGGCGGCGACTGCGCAGCTCTGACGGCCTTGAGCAGAATGCAACGCTTTGTGGCACCTGTGGCACCACAGCCAGGGGCGCAGCCATCAATGGCGCCATGTCTCGCATGCCGTCATTCGCTCCAGCTCTGCGCAGACATCGGCCATGCGGCCCGAGATGACCATGCGCCCGACCTCTGTGCGTGATGTCGCATGCAGAACGCGCACCGGGCGCCGGGCGCTATGGCGGCTGCCAGTGGCCGGCCCGCTGAAGCCGGAAGGTGCACTTTGCACGCGACCAGCAGCGTGGCGGTGGGTGCCGGCAGCCAAGGCCGGTGGTTGGAAATGTGGCCTCGATGTCGCGGCGGTGCTGGGCACCGCGCAAGATGAAAGCCCTTCGGGGGCGCTGCCGGCGATGCGGGCCGCAGGCACAGCACTGCGCGAATCATCCGTGTATCGCCCGGGTTGCAGCCAGTGCACCAAGGCGTGAAGGGGTTGGGAAAAGGCAGAAAGAGCGAACAAGGCAAGTCCCATGTGAAAACTCCGTGTATCAGGGGTTGAGCACAGGCAGGATTGCAACGCGATGCGCACTCTCAGGGCTGGAAAACCGTTACCGATTTGCCAAACGCCCGCCACCTGAGGTGCGCAACTGAGATCGCAATTACATGAGGATGGTGTTTCGGATCAAGCCCACTGCCAGGCCTTCGATCTCGAACGGCTCGCCCGGTTGGACAACGATCACGGGGTAATCGGGGTTCTCGGGAAGCAACTCGATGGTGCCGGCTGTTCGGCGCAGACGTTTGACGGTGACATCATCACCTAGCCTTGCCACGACGATCTGGCCGTTACGCGCTTCGCGTGTGGATTGCACGGCGAGCAGATCGCCGTCCATGATGCCGGCGTCGCGCATGGACATGCCGCGCACCTTGAGCAGGTAGTCGGGCTTGTGTTGAAACAGGCTGTTTTCCACGCTGTAGGTCTGGTCCACGTGTTCCTGCGCGAGAATGGGCGAGCCAGCCGCCACGCGACCGATCAAGGGCAAGACCAGTTGCGACAACCCTGGCATGGGCAGACTGAACTGGGTGCCGCGCGCTGCATTAATGGAGCGCACTGTGTCGCTGCGCAGGCGGATGCCGCGGGATGTACCGCTGACCAGTTCGATAACGCCTTTGCGCGCAAGGGCTTGCAGGTGTTCTTCGGCCGCGTTGGCTGATTTGAAGCCCAGTTCCGCGGCGATTTCAGCCCGTGTCGGTGGCGCACCCGTGCGGGAAATGGCCATCTGGATCAGGTCCAGGATTTGTTGCTGGCGTGCAGTGAGCTTGGGGTTGTCGAGCATGGCATTTCCAGTGTGTGTCACCAGGGTGGCGGGTAACCGTGTATTTACTGTGTATTAATCCAGTAGCTGTATTTTTCACCAGTTTTTCAAAGGATGCAAGTGAGCGCGCAAAAAATTGTCGTATTGGGAACGGGTGGAACCATCGCTGGCAAGGCTGCAACGCAGGGAGACAACATTGGCTACACCGCCGCGCAAGTGGGCGTGGAGCAGTTGTTGCACGCTGTGCCCGGCTTGCAGGCGGTAGCCCGTGGCGGTCTGGTGGCTGAGCAGATCGCGCAGTTGGACAGCAAGGACATGGAGTTCAGTGTGTGGCGCTCGCTTGCGCAGCGTTGTGCCAGAGCGCTCGCTGATCCCCTGGTGCGCGGACTGGTCATCACCCATGGCACCGATACGCTGGAAGAGACTGCCTGGTTTTTGCACTCGGTGCTGGATGCCCACAAGCCCGTGGTGCTGACCTGTGCGATGCGCCCTGCAACGGCTTTGACGCCCGA
This sequence comes from Acidovorax sp. JG5, assembly GCF_017939685.1. Taxonomy (NCBI): domain Bacteria; kingdom Pseudomonadati; phylum Pseudomonadota; class Betaproteobacteria; order Burkholderiales; family Comamonadaceae; genus Acidovorax; species Acidovorax sp. JG5. The sequence continues at coordinate 104,344 of NZ_JAGKSE010000010.1, read as the reverse complement.
TGGTCCGCAAAACCTGCTCGACGCCGTCGCCGTGGCGATGACAGCGGGGGCGCGGGGCGTTGTGGTGGTGGCTGCCGGCGTGGTGCACGGCGCACAGCGTGTCCAGAAAGTGCACCCCTATCGGGTGGATGCATTCAGCTCCGGTGATGCCGGACCGTTGGGCTGGGTGGAGGAGGGAGCGGTGCGTTTGGCACAAAATTGGCCTTTAGCGCAAGCAGGGCAAGCGCAATGCGCTATTGAAAATATAGTGAATTGCGCGCAATGGCCGCGCGTCGAGGTGGTCATGAGCTATGCGGGTGCCACGGGAGCTCTGGTGGACTCGCTGGTGCGCGATGGTGTGCAGGGCATCGTGGTGGCCGCAACGGGCAATGGCACGATTCACCAGGCCCTCGAATCGGCACTGCTGCGCGCGCAGGCGGCTGGTGTGAAAGTGGTGCGTGCCACGCGCTGCCCGGAGGGTCAGGTGCTGCCCAAGCCCGGCGATGCTCTACGGGACTCCCGGGGCCTGTCTGCGGTGAAGGCACGCATTGCGCTGATGCTGGAGCTGCTGCCTTGATTAAACGGTGGCCGAGTGGTAGTGGTGGGCGGCCACGGGCCGTTGCTGGCCCATGCCGCCACGCTTAGCTGGACAGGGCCTGTAGTGCGCGCGCAGTGATCTCCTCGACGCTGCCCGTGCCGCTGATGGCGCGGTACTTGGGGGCTGCGCCAGGCTCGGTCTTGGCCCAGTTGCTGTAGTAGTCCACCAGGGGGCGCGTCTGGTCGCTGTACACCTGCAGGCGCTTCTTGACGGTTTCTTCCTTGTCGTCTTCGCGCTGGATCAGTTCTTCGCCCGTCACATCGTCCTTGCCTTCCACCTTGGGCGGGTTGAACTTGACGTGGTAGGTGCGGCCGCTGGCGGGGTGCGAGCGGCGGCCGCTCATGCGTTCGATGATGGCGTCGAAGGGCACATCGATTTCCAGCACATAGTCGAGCTTGACGCCGGCTTCCTTCATGGCATCGGCCTGGGGGATGGTGCGGGGGAAACCGTCAAACAGGAAGCCGTTGGCGCAGTCGGGCTGCGTGATGCGTTCCTTGACGAGGCCGATGATGATGTCATCGCTGACCAGGGCACCCGAATCCATCACGGCCTTGGCCTGCAGGCCCAGCGGCGTGCCGGCCTTGACAGCTGCGCGCAGCATGTCGCCGGTGGAAATTTGCGGGATGCCGTATTTCTGGCAGATGAACGTGGCTTGCGTGCCCTTTCCGGCACCGGGGGCGCCCAACAGAATCAGTCTCATGGAAATCCTCGAAGGTTAGAAATCAGCTGGCACTGCTGGCAAGGGGGCGCAGCCAGGCGCCTGTGACGCAGTGCTCTCTTTGCGGTCAAGGATAGCATGTGCATGCCTTGCCCAGGCTTACGACGGCGCCCGCGAATGGGGCGGCCACGCGCTGGTTTTCAGGCCAGCAGCGCCCGCACCCGGTCCAGGTCTGCCGGGGTGTCCACGCCTGGGCCGGGGGCCTCGTCGGCAATGTGCACGGCGATGCGGTGGCCATGCCAGAGTGCCCGCAATTGCTCCAGCGCCTCCACCGCCTCGGTGGGCGCCTGGGCCAGGCCAGGAAACTGGCGCAGAAAACCTGCGCGATAGCTGTAGATGCCGATATGGCGCAGCGGCGCAAATCCGTGCAGGGCGGCCACGCCGGGTGCAGCCTGCGCCGCGGCACCTTGCCACCAGGACTGGCCAGCGTGGTCGCGGGCGTGCGGAATGGGCGCACGGCTGAAATAGTGGGCCAGGCCGCGCGCGTCCAGCACCACCTTGACGACGTTGGGGTTCTCGTAGTCTGCCAATGTGTGAATGGCATGGGCTGCCGTGCCCATACTGGCTTCGGGGCGCGCAGGCAGCAGGGCTGCCACGGCGTTGATGAGGGCCGGGTCCATCAGGGGTTCGTCGCCCTGCACGTTGACCACTACGGCGTCGCCGTCCAGGCCCAGCTGCGTGCAGGCCTCTGCCAGCCGGTCGCTGCCGCTGGCGTGGTCGGTGCGCGTGAGCAGGGCCTGCACTCCGTGGGCCTGGCAGGCGTGCAGGATGCGCGGGTCGTCGGCGGCCACCACCACGCGGGCTGCGGCGCTTTGCGCGGCGCGGCGGGCCACATGCACCACCATGGGCAGGCCGGCGATGTCGGCCAGGGGCTTGTCGGGCAGGCGGCTCGATGCCATGCGTGCCGGGATCAGCACCGTGAAGCCCGCTGCCGTGGCTGGGCTCACGCCTGCAGCTCCTCGTCGGTCAGGGTGCGCGCCTCATTTTCCAGCAGCACCGGAATGCCGTCGCGCACGGGGTAGGCCAGGCGCGCGCTGCGCGACACCAGCTCCTGGCGCTCGCGGTCATAAGTCAAGGGGCCTTTGGTGACAGGGCAGACCAGCAATTCAAGCAGTTTGGGATCCATGGCGGCGTTTTCCGGAAATCAGGCAGGGGGGGGATGATAGCGGCGTGGCCTGCCACGGCGCGAGCCGGGCATCCAGTGCGGCGAAGAAGGCGGGATCGACCTCCAGCGCCAGCGGCACCGCCAGCGCATCGGGGTGCAGCGGCCAGAGCTTTACGGCGTCTTTTTCCGTGCAAACCAGCGTGATGCGCTTGTCTGACGGGCGCTTCCAGCTATTAAAATCATAGTGATCTGGCAGGGCCTCGGTGTTCGACAGCTGCAGGCCTTGGGCCCGCAGCATGGCAAAGAACTCTGCGGGCCGGGCGACGGCCGCTACGGCATGCACGGGGCCGCCACGCAGGGACGCCAGAGGCACTTGCCGGCCGTCCGCGCGCAGCGCATGGGGCGCCAGCCGGCGCTGAAGCGCAAAACTGGGGTTGCGCCCGGCGGGGCGCGTGCCGGCGTGCAACACCCAGTCCACAGGGCGCGGCCAGGGCTCGCGCAGGGGGCCTGCGGGCAGCAAAAAGCCGTTGCCCACGCCGTCGCTGTTGAAGACGCAGATTTCCAGGTCGCGCGCCAGCGCCAGGTGCTGCAGGCCGTCGTCGCACACCAGGACGTTGGTGCCAGGGTGCGCGGCCAGCAGCGCGCGTGCCGCGGTGATGCGCTGTAGCGCCACAAAAACGGGCGCATGGGTGGCGCGGGCGATCAGGGCGGGCTCGTCCCCCACTTCCAGGGCGGGGCTGTCTGGCAGCACTGCGCGGCAGTCATGGGTGCTGCGGCCATAGCCGCGCGAGATGACGCCCGGTTGCCAGCCCTGCGCCTGCAAATGCCGCACCAGCGCAATCACCACGGGGGTTTTGCCCGCGCCACCAGCAATCACATTGCCCACCACGATGACGGGCGGGCCGGGGTGTTCGCTGCGCAGCACCCGCAGCCGGTAAAGCCTGCGCCGCAATGCCACCAAGGCACCGTAGGCCAGAGACAGCGGCCACAAGGCCCATGCCGCAGGCCCGCGGGAGCGCCAGATGCGGGCCAGGCCGGTGGTCTGATGGCTGCCGGAAGCCGGGGTGGTGGCAGAAGGCGAGGGCGGCTGCGGCCCGGCGGCAGCCATTGCGTCTAGCGGCCGTTGCCCGCGCGGGCCGATGCCGACGACTGCGTGGCAAACGTGATCTGGTTCAGGCCCACGCGCCGCGCAGCCTCCATCACGGTAATCACCGACTGGTGCGGCGCTGTGGCATCCGCACTGATGATGACCACGCTGCCCTGGCCCGCATTTGCCGCCTGGCCCAGCGCACGGGCCACGGCGTCCACGCTTTTGCCGTCCACGGCGGTCTTGTTGATGGCATAGCGGCCATCGGCCGCCACGGCCACGATCACCTCCTTGGGGTGGTCGCGCTGCTGCTCGGCGTCGGCCACGGGCAGCGTCAGTTGCAGTTCGGTGAACTTGCTGTAGGTGGTGGTCAGCATCATGAAGATGAGGATCACCAGCAGCACATCGATGAACGGGATCAGGTTGATCTCGGGCTCGTCCTTGGCACGGGGGCGGAAATTCATGCGATCCGTCTTTCAAACAGNATCAGGTTGATCTCGGGCTCGTCCTTGGCACGGGGGCGGAAATTCATGCGATCCGTCTTTCAAACAGAGGGAGCCACGCGCAGCGGGCCGACCGTGGGGGCCATCATTTTGCCGCCGGGCCGCCCCAAGGCAAAATGCGACCCCCTTGGGGGGCAGGGAGCCACGCGCAGCGGGCCGACCGTGGGGGCGCTCATTTTGCCGCCGGGCCGCCCCAAGGCGAAATGCGGCCCCCTTGGGGGGCAGGGAGCCACGCGCAGCGGGCCGACCGTGGGGGCCATCATTTCAGCTTGCGCAGCCGCAGGATGTGGCGCACAAACTGCTCGGAGGCCAGCTCCAGCGTCAGCAGGTAGGCGTCCACGCGGCTGCGGAAATAGCGCCAGAAGATCAGCGCCGGAATCGCCACGATGAGGCCAAACGCCGTGTTGTACAGCGCCACCGAGATGCCGTGCGCCAGCTGCGCCGGGTTGCCGCCGCCCATGGCCTGGCTGGCGCCGCCGGTGCCCACCTGTGAGCCAAAGATTTCGATCATGCCGATCACGGTGCCCAGCAGGCCCAGCAGCGGCGCCGCCGAGGCGATGGTGGCCAGCGCGTTGAGGTATTTTTCGAGCCGGTGCGCCACCGTGCGGCCCGCGCCTTCCATGGTGGCGCGCAAATCGGCCTCGGTGCACAGGGGGTTGTTGTTGAAGGCGCGCAGGCCGCTGGCCAGCACCTCGCCCAGCGCCGAGTTTTGGGCCAGCTGGTTCACCACGTCGGGCGTGGGAAGGGTCTTGGTCGAGACGGTGATGGCTTCATCCAGCAGCTTGGGGGGGGCGACGCGTGCTGTTTTCAGGGCCACGAAGCGCTCGAAAATCAGCGCCAGTGCCAGGACGGAGCAGGCAATCAGTGGCCAGATGGGCCAGCCTGCGGCTTGTATGATGGACAGCAATTCTCTCTCCGCACGGGTGAAGGCAATGGGCGATTATGGCCCAGGTGCTCCGGCATTCCATGACACAAAAGTTGGCGTGAATGTACCGGCTGTTTGCCTTTTTCTCACCCACAAAATCTGTGGATAACTTTGTGGGCAACTGGGCTGCAGGGCCTCGCAAAGTGGCGCCACACCGTGGGTTCAACAGATTGATGAAAAATTAATCAGTGAAAAATCGTTATAAATCAAGAGGTTGCACGAACTTTCGTGTTTTCCGGCCGGTTTTGGCCTCATGCATGGGCCGGTCTGCCGCTCCCGCTGCGCTGTGGAATAGTCGCCTGGCGCATGGCCTGCAAACGCTGATGCTGTCTCATGCCTGAGCCCACAACCATCGGCGCGACGCCGCGTATCTGGGAAGTCGGCGCGCTGTGCCGCGCCATTGCTGATGCGCTGGAGGCGCGGTTCAACCCCGTGGCCGTGCGCGGCGAGATCACGGGCTTTTCGCGCGCATCCAGCGGGCATTGCTACTTCTCGGTGAAAGATGCGAACGGCCAGTTGCGTTGCGCCATGTTCCGCCGCGCGGCCAGCCTGCTGGATTTTTCGCCGCGCGATGGCGAACTGGTGGAGCTGCGCGGGCGCATCGGCGTGTACGAGGCCCGGGGCGACCTGCAGTTCATTGTTGAGAGCATGCAGCGCGCGGGGCAGGGCGCGCTGTTCGAGCAGTTCTTGCGGCTGAAGGCGCAGCTGGAGGGCGAAGGCCTTTTTGATGCCGCGCGCAAGCGGCCCCTGCCGCTGCAGCCACGGGGCATCGGACTGGTCACATCGCCCGGCGCGGCGGCGCTGCACGATGTGGTGACGGCCCTGCGCCGCCGCGTGCCGCACATCCCGGTGGTGCTGGTGCCAGCGCAGGTGCAAGGGGCTGCGGCACCGCAGGCCCTGGTTGCAGCGCTATCAAAACTATATCTACTCGCGCAAGCTGGACAAGCGCCAGGGGCTGATTTGGCTCAAAACCCTGAGATCGATGTGATCTTGCTGGTGCGCGGCGGCGGGTCTATCGAAGACCTCTGGGCGTTCAACGACGAACAGCTTGCGCGCACCATCGTGCAAAGCCCGGTGCCGCTGGTCTGCGGCGTGGGACACGAAACCGATTTCACCATCGCCGATTTCTGCGCCGACCTGCGCGCGCCCACGCCCACGGCGGCGGCCGAGCTGGTGGCACAGCCGCGCGAGGTGTGGCTGGGTGCGCTCGGCCTGCTGGCCGGCCGCCTGGCCGACGGCGTGCAGCGCCAGCTCGATGCCCGCCACCAGCGGCTGGACCAGGCCGCCGCCCGCCTGGGGCGCCCCTCGGGCATCGTGGCGCGCCAGCAGATGCAGCTGGCGCGCCTGGCCCAGCGCATGCGGCACGGGGTGCTATTGAAAATGCAGCAGCTTGCGCAGACGCAGAAAGCGCTGGAGGCCGAAATGCCGCTCAAGCTGCAACGCCGGCTGGCGCTGCACGCCGAGCGGCTGGACCGCGCCGCCTTGCGGCTGGAGCTGCTCGACCCGCGCCTGGTGCTGCAGCGCGGCTATGCGCTGCTGACCGACACCGCCGGCCAGGCCATCACCAGCGTGCGCCAGGCGCAACCGGGCGATGCCCTGCGCGCCACGCTGGCCGATGGCGCGGTCGATGTCACCGTGGTGCAGCCGCGCCTGCTGTAGGACCAACGCGCCTTCGCGGCATGAAGGCGGCTGTTCGCACGCCCATGCAGCACAGGTCATCTGATGTTCCTACAATGCCGGCTCACCCGTGTCCGATTGCGCTGCAGTCGGGTACCCGGGCATCCCAGAATTTCAACCCACGAGGAAACACCATGGAACACACCCTTCCCCCGCTGCCCTACGCCATCGACGCACTGGCCCCGCATTACAGCCAGGAAACGCTGGAATACCACCACGGCAAGCACCACAACGCCTACGTGGTGAACCTCAACAACCTGCAAAAGGGCACCGAGTTTGAAGCCATGGCGCTCGAAGAGATCGTCAAAAAATCGTCCGGCGGCATCTACAACAACGCCGCACAGATCTGGAACCACACCTTCTTCTGGAGCTGCATGAAGCCCCAGGGCGGTGGCGAGCCCACGGGCGCGCTGGCTGCGGCCATCAACGCCAAGTTCGGTTCGTACGCGGCTTTCAAGGAAGCCTTCGTCAAGTCGGCCGTGGGCAACTTCGGCTCGGGCTGGACCTGGCTGGTGAAGAAGGCCGACGGAAGCGTGGACATCGTCAACACCGGCGCCGCCGGCACGCCGCTGACCACCGCCGACAAGGCGCTGCTGACGGTGGACGTGTGGGAACACGCCTATTACATCGACTACCGCAACCAGCGCCCCAAGTTTGTTGAAACCTTCTTGAGCAACCTGGTGAACTGGAGCTTTGCCGAAGCCAACTTCGCCTGAAGCACGCAGCAGGGGCGGGCGCTTCGCCCCATTCGCCCTTGCAAAACAAAACGGCCCGTGCGGGCCGTTTTGTGCTTTCTGGGCTGCAGCGCTTTGTGGTAAAGCGCTTGTAGCTATATCAATAATAGCGATTCGTGGCGCATCAACGCTTCGCGAACGGGGTGCCGCCGAGCTTGAAACCGGCCTTGATGCCCTTCTTGCCAAACCATCCCTGGTTCATCTCCAGCACATAGCGCACGGGCCTGGCCGAACAATGCGAATCGGTGGTCTGCGGCTTCATGTCGGCCAGGTTGACGATGGTGCCGTCATCGGCCACAAACGCCGCCGTCAGCGGCAGCAAGGTGTTCTTCATCCAGAAGCATTGCACGCCGGGCTGCTCAAAAATGAACAGCATGCCCTCTTGTGCCGGCATCTCCCGGCGATGCATCAGGCCGGTCTGGCGCTCTTGCGGGGTCTGCGCCACCTGGGCGTCAATGCGGTGCATGCCGGCCGTCAGTTCAACGCGCTGCAGCGCCAGCTGTGGGCCCTCCTGCGCGGGTGCGGCGGTGCTCCACAACGCCAGCACGGCGGCCACCAGCGGTGCCAGCGCCGGGGTGGCGCGTCGGGAAAAGCGGCGGGGCAAAAATCTGAAAGTGAAGGGCATCGGTGTCATGGGCAGGTTTTCAGTGGTTGCGAACTGGAGCCAGGGGCAAACCATAGCGCTTCACGGGCATTGACAGGTAAACCCGCAGGGGCTGGCGCAAAAAATTGCGCTGTTTCATGGTTCCAATTTCGCATTGCGATATTCTGTTGCAAAATAGCCGGGCTGGGCAGGGCGCAAGAAAGCACAATGGTGCGGTTCGATCACTGCTACCGGCTGGGCCACCATCCGGTGGTTTTTTTCAGTCATTTCTTGAAGTAAGCGATGAGTACCCAGCAACCCACCATCATCTACACCCTGACCGACGAGGCACCTCGCCTGGCCACTGCTTCTTTCTTGCCCATCGTGCGCGCCTTTGCTGCGCCTGCGGGCGTCAACGTGACCGAAAGCGACATCTCGGTGGCGGCCCGCGTGCTGGGTGAGTTCCCCGAGTTCTTGCGTGACGACCAGAAGGTGCCCAACACGCTCGCCGCTTTAGGCAAAAAGACGCTGGAGCCTGATGCCAACATCATCAAGCTGCCCAACATCAGCGCGTCGGTGGGCCAGCTGATCACCTGCATCAAGGAACTGCAAGGCAAGGGCTATGCGATCCCTGACTACCCTGAAGATCCCAAGACCGACGAAGACAAGGCGATCCGCGCGCGCTATGCCAAGTGCATCGGCAGCGCAGTGAACCCCGTGCTGCGCGAAGGCAACTCCGACCGCCGTGCGCCCCGGGCCGTCAAGGAATACGCCCGCAAGAACCCGCACAGCATGGCCGAGTGGAGCCAGGCTTCGCGCTCGCATGTCTCGCACATGCACGCGGGCGACTTCTACCACGGCGAAAAGTCCATGACGCTGGACCGCGCTCGCGATGTGAAGATGGAGCTGCTCACCCCAAGCGGCAAGACCATCGTCCTCAAGCCCAAGGTGTCGCTGCTGGACCGCGAAATCATCGACAGCATGTTCATGAGCAAGAAGGCGCTGCTCGCGTTCTATGAAAAAGAAATCGAAGACGCGCACAAGACCGGCGTGATGTTCTCGCTGCACGTCAAGGCCACGATGATGAAGGTGTCGCACCCCATCGTGTTCGGCCACTGCGTGAAGATTTTCTACAAGGACGCGTTTGCCAAGCACGGCAAGCTGTTTGACGAGCTGGGCGTGAACGTGAACAACGGCATGGCCAACCTCTATGAAAAAGTGGCCACCCTGCCCACCGCCCAGCGTGAAGAAGTCATGCGCGACCTGCACGCCTGCCACGCCACCCGCCCCGAGCTGGCCATGGTCGATTCGGCCAAGGGCATCACCAATTTCCACTCGCCCAACGACATCATCGTCGATGCCTCCATGCCCGCGATGATCCGCAACGGCGGCAAGATGTGGGGCGCAGACGGCCGCCTGAAGGACGTCAAGGCTGTGATGCCCGAATCGACCTTTGCGCGCATCTACCAGGAGATCATCAACTTCTGCAAGTGGCACGGCGCGTTTGATCCCAAGACCATGGGCACGGTGCCCAACGTGGGCCTGATGGCCCAGCAGGCCGAGGAATACGGCTCGCACGACAAGACCTTCGAGATCCCCGAAGACGGCGTGGCCAACATCACCGACCTGGCCACGGGCGAAGTGCTGCTCTCCCAGAACGTGGAAGCCGGCGACATCTGGCGCATGTGCCAGGTCAAGGACGCCGCCATCCGTGACTGGGTCAAGCTGGCCGTCACGCGCGCCCGCAATTCCGGCATGCCGGTGGTGTTCTGGCTCGACGCCTACCGCCCGCACGAGGCGCAGCTGATCACCAAGGTCAAGATGTACCTGCACGAGCATGACACCACCGGCCTCGACATCCAGATCATGAGCCAGGTGCGTGCGATGCGTTACACGCTCGAGCGCGTGGTGCGCGGCCTGGACACCATCAGTGCCACCGGCAACATTCTGCGCGACTACCTGACCGACCTGTTCCCCATCATGGAGCTGGGCACCAGCGCCAAGATGCTGTCCATCGTGCCTTTGATGGCCGGTGGCGGCATGTACGAAACCGGCGCCGGCGGCTCGGCCCCCAAGCATGTGCAGCAGTTGGTGGAAGAAAACCACCTGCGCTGGGACTCACTGGGCGAGTTCCTGGCGCTGGCCGTGTCGCTGGAAGACTTGGGCCTGAAAACCGGCAACGCGCAGGCCAAGGTGCTGGCCAAGACGCTGGACGCCGCCACCGGCAAGCTGCTGGACAACAACAAGAACCCCTCGCCCAAGACCGGCCAGCTCGACAACCGCGGCAGCCAGTTCTACCTGGCCCTGTACTGGGCGCAAGAGCTGGCCGCGCAGACCGACGATGCCGACCTGGCAAAGCGCTTTGCCCCGCTGGCCCAGCAACTGGCCGCCAACGAGCAAAAGATCGTGGACGAGCTCAATGCCGTGCAGGGCAAGCCCGCCGATATCGGTGGCTACTACCTGCCCGATCTGGCCAAGCTCGATGCCGTGATGCGGCCCAGCCAGACGCTGAACACGGTGCTTGCCGCCGCTGGCGCCTGAGATCTGAGATGGCAATGGATGGCTGCCCGTGATGCACGGCAGCCATCAGCGCTAGCAGCAATGCCGTGCCGTGGGCCAACGCCCGCAGCACGGCATTTTTTTGGGCGGTGCGCATCGGTTGATCTGGATGGTTTCCATCCAGCCTGCCGCTGGTGTTCACGGGGTCCGTAGCAAAGTGGGTGCCGCTAAAATTCAGGCGTTTTACGGATTTTTCAAAACCCGCTGTAGTTCATTCCAACATCCCACCGGAGACACCCGCCATGACCAACTACCAGCACATCCAAGTGCCTGCCGAAGGCCAGAAAATCACCGTCAATGCCGACATGTCGCTGAACGTGCCGGACCAGCCGATCATTCCCTTCATCGAAGGCGATGGCACCGGTGCCGACATCACCCCCGTGATGCTCAAGGTGGTGGATGCCGCCGTGGCCAAGGCCTACGGCGGCAAGCGCAAGATCCACTGGATGGAAGTGTTTGCGGGTGAAAAATCCACCAAGGTGTACGGCCCCGATGTGTGGCTGCCCGAAGAAACGCTGCACGCCGTCAAGGACTACGTGGTGTCCATCAAGGGCCCGCTGACGACGCCCGTGGGTGGTGGCATCCGTTCGCTCAACGTGGCCCTGCGCCAGGAGCTCGACCTGTACGTCTGCCTGCGCCCCATCCAGTATTTCGACGGCGTGCCCTCGCCCGTGAAAGAGCCGCACAAGACCAATATGGTCATCTTCCGCGAGAACTCGGAAGACATCTATGCGGGCATCGAGTTTGAAGCCGAAAGTGAAAAGGCCAAGAAGCTCATCAAGATCCTGCAGGACGAGTTTGGCGTCAAGAAGATCCGCTTTCCCAACACGTCGGGCATCGGCATCAAGCCCGTGTCACGCGAAGGCACCGAGCGCCTGGTGCGCAAGGCCATCCAGTACGCCATCGACAACGACAAGCCCAGCGTGACCATCGTGCACAAGGGCAACATCATGAAGTTCACCGAAGGGGGCTTTCGCGACTGGGCCTACGGCCTGGCGGCCAAAGAGTTTGGCGCCGAGCTGATCGACGGCGGCCCCTGGATGAAGTTCAAGAACCCCAGGACCGGCAAGGACATCGTCATCAAGGACAGCATTGCCGACGCCTTCTTGCAGCAAATCTTGCTGCGCCCCGCCGAATACTCGGTGATCGCCACGCTCAACCTGAACGGCGACTACGTGTCGGACGCCCTGGCCGCGCAAGTGGGCGGCATCGGCATCGCCCCCGGCGCCAACATGTCCGACACCATCGCCATGTTCGAAGCCACGCACGGCACGGCGCCCAAATATGCGGGCAAGGACTACGTCAACCCCGGCTCCGAAATCCTCTCGGCCGAGATGATGCTGCGCCACATGGGCTGGGTGGAAGCCGCCGACCTCATCATCAGCGCGATGAAAAAGTCAATTGCCAGCAAGAACGTGACCTATGACTTTGCCCGCCTGATGGAGGGCGCCAAGCAGGTGAGCTGCTCGGGCTTTGGGCAGGTGATGATCGACCACATGTGAAGTAGTCCGCATGCGGACGCATGCGTCCAAATCAAAACCCCAGTGCCTTGAAAGCATTGGGGTTTTTTTGTCCCCATGTGTCCGCAGGCCGTGTCGGGCCTGCGGGTCGGCACCGGCTACACGGGCCGCAGCGACGACGGTGCGCTGCTGGGGCAGAACTTTCTGCGGCATTTTGATGTGGAAATGGGTCGGGACCGTATGGAGCTGCGAAATAGAGAAGGTTAACTTGTTGTTTTGTAATGATTTTCGGTGTAAAAAAGAAAAATATATAAAAGTGCCGAAATGCAAGAACTCAGCCCCTCTATCGCACGCCAGTACATCGACGCCGTGGCCGCCTTCGAAGCCTGGGAAGAAGCCGTGCAGGAAGCGCAGCAGGTGCGTGGCGGAATGTATTGGCACGCGGGACCGCCCTCGGCCCCTGAAGCGCGCTACCTCGTGCGCACCACGCCGACCGGCGCCGAAACCAGCCTGGGGCCCCGCACGCCCGAGAATGAGGCCATCTACGAACGTTTCATGCGCCGCAAGCAGGAAAGTGCCGAACGCATGGCAGGCCTCAAGGCCGCATTGGACCTGCACCGCCGCCTGAACCGCGCCCTGCGTGTGGGGCGCGTGGAGCCACTCATCGTGGATTTGCTGGCCCGCCTGGCGAGCACGCAACTCGCGCCGCACTTCCGTGTCGTGGGCACCAACGCGCTGTATGCGTACGAAGCCGCAGCCGGTGTTCGCCTGGATGCCGACGCCCTGGCCACGCGCGATATCGACCTGCTGTGGGACACGCGCAAGCGCATCCAGTTCGCTACCCAGCTGGCGCGGGTGGACAGTTCCATGCTGGGCGTGCTGAAAAAGGTGGACAGCACCTTCCGCATCCGCAAAAGCCAGAAATACACCGCCGTGAACAAGGACGGCTTCGAGGTGGACATCATCCGGCGCGAGCGCGCGGGGGACGACCCTCACCCCATCAAGCTCAGCGATGACGACGAAGATTTCTGGGTCGCCCAGGCCCGCCGCGCCAACGTACTTCTCGATTCGCCGCAGTTTTCAGCCGTCATCGTGGCGACCAACGGCACCATGGCGCGGATTAATACCGTGCATCCAGCCACCTTTGTGTCATTCAAGCGCTGGCTGGCGAATCAGCGGGATCGGGATGCGATCAAGCGGCGGCGGGATGGGTTGCAGGCCGATGTGGTGCAGAAGCTGGTCGATGAATACCTGCCGCTGCCCGTGAAGGCTCTTTGATTCTGCGGAAATGAGAGCCTGCCCCATTTTTGTCAAAAAGGATAGCTGCTAATGCTTTCTGCATAAGCGCTAGAGGCCAAAAAGGCTTGAAATCGGTGAAGCGCCTCAGGCGGACGTTAACGGGCCACCAATTGCACGACCACAGGGCGATGGTCAGAGCCTAAATCTGGCCCATGGCCAGAGTCCACAAGCTGCCACCCGCTGGATGCCAGAACATGGTCGAGCGGCAAAACCGACAACCAGCCAAAAGCGTTGGGCCAGCTCCCCGCCAAAGCATTGGCGCGCTTGAGCTGCGAATCAATGGCAAACAGTCCTTTTGCCCAGGGCGTGGTGTTGAAATCCCCCGCCATCAAGGCCAGCCCGCCCGATTGCGACAAACGGTGCGCCTCCTCAACCAAGGCTTGATCCCGGAGTTGCGCGTACACCGCGTTGAGTGGTGGCATGGGGTGGATCGCACTGAGGCTAACGGGGCCGCCTGCCCAAATCACCGTGGCCCGCAGTCGCAGGGTGGCTTGCATGTCTGCCGGCTCAACCTTCTGTACCTCTGACAACGGGTAGCGGGACAGAATGGCCAGCCCAAACTGGTCTGGTTGCGGTGCCTCCACGCGGTGCGGGTAGCGCTGGGCAAGCTCGGGCGACTGGAGGGTTTGCTGTGCCTGCCCCGTGAACTCTTGCAGAAACACCACATCCGGCGCTTCGCCTGACACCAGCCAGCCCACCAAGGCACTGAAATCTGTGGTGTCGAAATTCAGATTGGCGGTGCCCACCTGCAGCACGGGCTTGGAACCCATGGGTTCGGTGCTGCGATCCAGTGTGGCTGATTGAACAAAAAAAGAAGCGCCCAGAACAAGCGAAGGTATGAGCGGCCACCAAGCGCGCTTGGCAATGACCAGCACTGTGAAACATGTGATCCCCACCACCAGATAAATCCAGTGCCAATGCGAGATCAGCTCCAGCGCCCATTGCACATCTTCCCAACCATTGATGGGGATGATTCGAAGAATGGGTGCGCTCAGGCTGAAAAGTGCGCACAACCAAATAATCCACTTCGTTCTGGGAAGAATGAAACTTGCGATCGGAGAGGGAGACATGAATTGGATACTGATCGTTCCACGTTTTTGCGGACTAGAACCTTGCAGCTAACGCACGAAAGTAAGCCGCCCGCCGAAGGCGGGTCGGCTTGACTGCACAGTTAGACCCAGAAGCCAAAACGGGAAACCTCAACTTGACGACGAGCGCGAACTACGAAAAAGCACAGCGCTACGGAGGCGGCGCAATCTTGAAAAATGATAGCTGGTGGCGCTTGCTCCTGCGCGCTGGATGCCAAAAAGGCTTAAAACAAGCGCAGCGCCCCAAGGCGAAGCCCGACACACGGCAAAAACCCCAGCGGATAAACGCTTGAGAAGGTCGATGACGGTGAATAAAGCATGGGCTTAAATAATGCAGGTTTTGCGCATACTAAGGGCGAAGTGCCGCCGCCGCCGCAGTCTGTCGGTTGCGACGAATAATTAAAATCTAGTACTAGAAAATATTAACGACGACCATTGTCGCCAAAGCCATTATAAATTCCGCCACCGCGTTGGCCGGAATTCCTATCCATATCCGTTCTAGGGTCTGCGTTCATCTGATCTCTGCGTTGTGCATCTAGATCAGTGGAATAACGATTTTTGTCGGTAGGCTTGTTGAGATCATACTGGTAACTCGCACCGGAATTGCTTTGATAACCTGAATTGCTACCAGAGTCGTAGCTGGGAATGCTCGTTCCAGATAAGCATTGTCCGTTTACTACTGGGCCGACGCATCCAGCATAAGCAGATGCATTTAAGCCGATAAATACTGCTGCTAAAAAGATATTTTTTTTCTGAAAAAGGCGCATGATTTGTTTTCTTTCCATATGTAAATTGATAAGGCTAACGTTTGACATGAGAGTTCGACCCCGCTCGCCGGGGTGAGTCCTCTCGATGGAAGGGTTAGGCCGCACTTGAACGATGCGGCCATGTATCTCCGGTATTCATTTCTGTCCCCTTGCCATTAGCTTGTTTGTTTGTCGCTCCGCTTCTTCTGTCAAGCCGCGTTGCATGGTTGCTGGCATACCCTTGAACATCATCGCCGCGTGTCTCACACAGTATGTGGCTTGCTCGCGGATTTGCTCTGAGCTTAGCGCCTCCACGCGCCGTCCCCACTCTAGCGTCTCTTCTTGCGAAGCTTGTTCGCGCGCAGCCTCACGCTTCCATACGAGCGCAAACTTCACTAAATCAATTGCATTTGATCGGCTCGAGTCATTGATGCTTTGCGCAGATGTTGTCGCCAGAAATGTGGTGTGTACCGTACATGCAAGCGTGAGGTCACGAGCGCTCAACAGCGTGAACTCCCGCGGAAGTTCCTGGGCTGAGACGAACGGAATGAAGGTCGTCATGAGCATCGCTGCTACTGATTTTCTCAATACATCTAAGGGAGGCACAGACGGCGAGACGCGTCGAGTTGGAAATTTCATGCAATGCAATCCGTCTGGTTTATGTAAGGTTGGTTTGAGAACCCTGGCGGGCCATCTTCCCGCGCGCAGTACATAGTATGAGTTGTGCGGGCTAACGAACAAGGTAAGCCGCCCGCAGAATGCGGGTCGGCTTGAGCGTAGGGTTAGACGGTATGTTTTCTCGCTTTGGCATTTCAAAGAATAAACGGCTTAAAAATCCAGCTTGCTTACCCCGAAGGCTGCACAAAAGATTGCAAACCCAATGAATGCAATATATCCAAGTAGTTCGAAGAGCTTTTGCAATATTGACTGTTTGAACTGCTCTCTACGTTTGGGTTGATCATTTTTCGGAACCAAGGAATTCTCCAAATAGGCTGTAACAGCCAGTTTTTTAGTCGATCGGATTCAGCATCGATAGGCCAAGCCACGTGCCAAAGGCGACACCTACAAGATCGGCAACAATAAAAGCAGGGTTGCCAGATGCAATTGCTACCGCGCAGGCAATTCCTGAACCGATGAAAACGGCAACCTTCGACTTACCTATGATCGCTCCGGCTATGGGTGGAAGGGCGTGCCCCGCAGCAATCATCAGAACAAAAAGACTCACGAAATTTCCTCCGCAGACTCACGACTCTGTTGACGCCTAACGGCTAAGTTCAGCCGCCGCCGTAGGCGGTCGGCTGCGACGGAGGGTTAGGCTGAAACGATGTGGATTAAAAACCGCTAAACCATGCATTAAGTATATTGAAGCAATCATTCCGATCCGTTCTGCCTGAGCTCCATCGTTTTTGCTCCTCGTCGTTTAATTTTCCAGATAGCTGATAGGCAAATTTAAATAGCAAGTCATTCGATAATCTGACTGCCGCAAAGTGTGCGGGCTGAATGTCAATGTTCAAGTCTACAGGGTAGGACGTTTGGCCAGTCGTCCCGCAGGCTCCATGATTTGCACCCAGAATAATTTTCCTGATTGGTATTCTTGGATGGTTATTCGATATGATCATGTAAATATAGTCATCTTCATACCACCAAAGAAATCCAATCTTTAGAACTTCTTCTTCAGGCCACTCTTTATCGCCTTCCTTTAGGTACATGGTGGGGGTAGAGTCGAAAACATGAATCTCACCCGACTTTATTTGCTCCCTATATTTTGCAACCGTTCCCTCGTACTCCGTTCTTGAACTGATGCCAAACCCATATTCTTCGGATGACTTCGGTGATGTGCTTGAACCAATGGAGCTGCGCTTTTTATAGTCTTGATATGCAGGTAATGCAACAGCTAGCATTGTCCCAAGCACTAAGCATACAGGCGTTATGAGTACGGCGATTTTCGCAAGAATTGCCCATACTTTGGCGCCTTGGTATTGAGATGCTGCACGCCAAATTCCGACATGCACCATCACGTAGTACACGACCAAAGCCAGTACTGCAAGGATTGCAGGAGCGCTGCCGGGCGTGACCAGAGATAGTGCTATGCCCCACGGAATACCGGACAAAACACCCCATAGCCAGTAAGTTCGTGCCAATCCGGAACGACCTCTCCATAAATCGGAAATGGTATTCACGCTTCAATTCCCATCGGATTATCTGATTTATTTTTCGATAGCAAAACCGATGCCGTTGCTCAGTTCCATTATCCATTCTTGGTTTGATTGAACTTCTTTATCTCCCATGATCGGATATCTACTGCACCAAGGCGCGGGTTCAACTCCCATGAGTCGGCACAAATCGGTTGCTTTAGACTTGAGCTCGCTTGGATCATCGGAAATCATCTCCACTACATTGGTGTAGTTGTTCTCTCCATCATCCCCTTTCGTCGAAATGCATTTGAGTAGCTTCATTTGAGTTCCTAACGGGCAAGGTAAGCGGCCCGCAGAATGCGGGTCCGCTTGAGCGCAGAGTTAGACACTGCGCTACAGAAAAAAGAGCTACTTGCGCCCGGTGCATAAGCGCCAGAGCCCAAAAAGCCCAAAACTCCCCGCAGCGCCGAAAGGCGAAGCCCGCCACAGCGACCGCGCCCCAGCGTAGGAGCGCTTGAACAGGCGTCGGCGGAGTGCAAAAGCATTGGCTGTGAAGGCCAGGATTTAAACAGGCTAACGAACGAAAGTAAGCCGCCCGCCGAAGGCGGGTCGGCTTGACTGCACAGTTAGACCCAGAAGCCAAAACGGGAAACCCCAACTTGACGACGGGCGCAAACTGCGAAAAAGCACTGCGCCACCGAGGCGACGCACTGCTTGAAAAATGATAGCTGGAGGCGCTTGCTGCACAAGGGCTAGAGGCCAAAAAGACTTGAATTGGCGCAGCACCAAAAGGCGAAGCCCGGCAAGAAACCCAAAACCCAACGAATAAACGCTTGAGAAAGTAAATGCCGGTGAATAAAACATGGGCTTCAATATTGCGGGTTTTTCGCAGGCTAACGTAGAGCTAACCGGCGCTGCGCGGCTTTATCGCGCAGCGTCCAGCGACCGAAGGGAGCGAGGTTGAGCGCCATGTTAGGTAATGGGGTGGCCGCCATCACTTTGCTGCTGCGCTCTTGGCTTTGAGGTGGCGAAGTGGCAGCAATAGCAGAAAGCACGCACACCCCACGAACAGGACGAGATAGTCAGCTACACCAAGAGCAAACCCAACCGAACGTACTTGGGTTGGTTTTGCTGGATTGGCGTGAATTTGTACTTCTTTACCTCTAGGCCAATCGCCTGCGGTCTGTCTTGCTGAATTTTCAGAACGGCTGCAAACAAACCCTGATGTTTGAAGTTCGGCTGTATGAGGTGTGCCATTCAATTGAAAGCGGACAATGCTTTTAGGGCAATAGGTAACCCCTTTGCTTCTCTCTTCCCTTGTGACGGTTGTTTCCTCTACCACGGCAGATACTTGAGGCCACTTTTGTGTCTCTGAAACGTTCCAGTACGCTACGTAAAAGTAGAGGAAGCTGAACACGCCGACGAGAACAGAAAACGCTCCAAGCCCCCATTTAATGATGGTGAATATCTTCATGGCGATGATTACCTAACGGCCAAGGTAAGCGGCTGGCTGAAAGCCAGTCCGCTTGAGCGCAGAGTTAGACCCGAAGGCCAAAAGGGGGCGCCCAGCGTTGAAGACGTGCGCGGCCCATGAAAAAGCGCTGGGCCACGGAAGCGGCGCAGCGCTGCAAGAATGATAGCTAGCAGCGCTTGCTACACAAGCGCCAGAGGCCAAAAAGACTTGAAACCTGCGCAGAGAATGCAGGCGAAGCCCGGCGCAGCGCCAAAACCCCAAAGGAGAAACCTCTGGTAAAGGCGAACCGTTGGAATAAATGCTGGCCTGCATAAAGCGGAATATGAAGGGACTAACGGCCAAAGTAAGCGGCTGGCCGTAGGCCAGTCCGCTTGACTGCAGAGTTAGACCCGAAGGCCAAAAGGGAGCGCCCAGCCTTGACGACGTGCGCAGCCCAAGAAAAACCGCTGGGCCACGGAAGCGGCGCAGCGCTGCAAGAATGATAGCTGGTGGCGCTTGGCTGGCAAGCGCTGGAGGCCAAAAAGGCTAGAAAGCCTTTGGAACAGGGCCGAGCGCTGAAATAAGTGGCTGCGCGCATAGAGCGGGTGATGGGACTAACGCCCTGAGTTCAGCCGCCGCCGTAGGCGGTCGGCTGCGACGAATGGTTAGGCTAATTTAATACGCCACATTCCACGATAGCCTTCTTCGAGCCAACTCCCCTCCAAAATAGATGAGTCAGGAAACATATGGAGGGAAGCGTGCCCCTGAAATCCGACGCCATGCAATTCAAAATGGCCTACTCCGTTCGTTATTCCTTTGTATTGCACCCGTCCTTCATCCTCATATTCAACGAGGATTTGGTTATTTTCTAGCTTGACTACGCACGGGGAATCTTCTGATGCATCATTAGAGTGATAAAGCGTTGTCATGGTGCAATTGTTGTAGATTTGCATTCTTCCATCCTTTTTAATGACCTAACTAGAATTAGACGACTGCATTTCAAATCGCAATCGTCGGATAAAAACAATGCCCATCGGAATTTCCTTGTGGACTTACAGGTTGCCGTCGTTTAGGCAAACCTAAAAATCTCCGGTCGAAAAATGAGAAAAGGTGCTGTAACTACATGATACAGCACTCGTTTTGCGGTTGGCTTACAGAAAAATCCGCTTTACCCCTTCTTCTGCAGCATCTTGATCACGCTGGAAAAATCTTCCCCGCCGTGCCCCGCAATGCTGTGCGCCGCGTAGATCGCGCGCGCCATGCCGCCCAGCGGGGTGCTGGCCTTCACGGCGGTGGCGTTTTCCTGGGATAGCCCCAAGTCCTTGAGCATCAAGTCGGTGCCGAAGCCGCCCGCATAGCCCTTTGAGGCGGGTGCGTTTTCGTGCACGCCGGGGTAGGGGTTGTACTTTTCCAGCGCCCAGTTGCCGCCCGAGCTGCGGCGCATGATTTCGGACAGCACTTTGGGGTCGAGGCCGTTGGCCACGCCCAGGGCGATGGCCTCGCTGGTGCCCACCATCAAAATGCCCAGCAGCATGTTGTTGCAGATCTTGGCGGTCTGGCCTGCGCCCACGGCGCCGGCGTGGAAGATGTTGGCGCCCATTTTTTCGAGCAGGGGGCGGGCGCGTTCGAGCTGGGCGGTGCTGCCGCCGACCATGAAGGTGAGGGTGCCTGCAATGGCGCCGCCGGTGCCGCCGGAGACGGGGGCGTCGATGAAGTCGATGCCTGCGGCTTCAGCGGCCTGGGCCACTTTCTGGCTGGTGGCGGCGGCTATTGTTGAGCTGTCAATCACCAGCGCCCCCTTGGCGATATGGGCCAGCAGGCCGCTCTGGCCGTTGCTGCCCAAAAACAGCGCTTCCACATGCTGGCTGGCGGGCAGCATGGTGATGATGGCCTCGGCCCCCTGCGCGGCGGCGGTGGCGCTGGCGGCAATGGCCACGCCGTCGGCCGCCAGCTTGTCGCAGGCGGGTTGGGACAGGTCGAACGCCTGGACTTCGTGGCCGGCCTTGTGCAGGTTCAGGGCCATGGGGCCGCCCATGTTGCCGAGGCCAATGAATGCGATTTTCATGCGGTGTCTCCTGGTGGTGATGTGGGTGGTTGATTGGGTTTTGGTATCAATTTGATAGCTACTCACGCTTGTTGCATAAGCGCTAGAGGCCAAAAATGCTTGAAATCATGGCGCATCGTCGTCAAAGATGCTGTGGCGCTGGCCCTTGCGGGTTTTCGGTGCTGAGGGCGGCTGCGGGGCTGCTGCCGCCCGTTTACGCGCTGGCGTGGCCTTGGCTTGCGGGTTGTAGGCCAGGGCTTCGCGCAGCCAGAAATTCCACTGCGCACGCGTGGCGTAGCCGTTGGGCTCAATCCAGAAGTAGCCCTGCATCTTGCCTTCGGGCGACAGCTCGCGCGTGTTCTGCATTTCCTGAAACTCGGCGTGCCGCCCCGGTGGCAGGCGCACCAGCAGTTCGTCGCCTTTGACGCCGATGCACAGCTTGCCGTCCACAAAAAAGCAGTAGCTGCCAAACAATGTGCGCTCCTGCACATCGCTGCGCTGCGCCAGCGCGGCGCGCACGGCGTCGATCAGGTGCAGGGTTTCGTCGCTGAGGGGGCGGGCGGGCATGGTTTACATGAAATGGGCCGCTGGCGCTTTATGGATAAGCGCTAGCAGCTACGAAAACGCTAGCGAATGGCGTCGGGCGCATCGCCTTCCAGCATGCGCCGCGCAATGATGACGCGCATGATTTCGTTCGTGCCTTCCAGGATCTGGTGCACGCGCGCGTCGCGCAGCAGGCGCTCCAGCGGGTATTCGCGGATGTAGCCGTAGCCGCCGTGCAGTTGCAGGGCCTCGTTGACCACGTTGAAGCCCGCATCGGTGGCGAAGCGCTTGGCCATGGCGCAGTAGGTGGATGCATCACGCGCACCGGCGTCGAGTTTGCTGGCGGCCAGGCGCACCATCTGGCGGGCGGCGACCAGCTCGGTGGCCATGTCGGCCAGCTTGAACTGCAGCGCCTGGAAGCTGGCGATGGGTTTGCCGAACTGTTTGCGGTCTTGCATGTATTGCTGGGCGGCGTTGAGCGCGCCTTGCGCTGCGCCCACCGAGCAGGTGGCGATGTTGATGCGCCCGCCGTCCAGGCCTTTCATGGCGATCTTGAAGCCTTCGCCCTCGCGGCCCAGCAGGTGGTCGGCGGGGATGCGCACATTGTCAAAGCTGATGGTGCGCGTGGGCTGGCTGTTCCAGCCCATCTTGTGTTCTTTTTTGCCGTAGGTGATGCCAGCGCTGTCTGCGGGCACCACAAAGGCGCTGATGCCGCCCGCGCCGGATGCCGCGTCACCGGTGCGCGCCATCAGCACCAGCACATCGGTGGCGCCTGCGCCGCTGATGAAGGCCTTGCTGCCGTTGAGGATGTATTCGTGGCCCACCAGCTCGGCCCGGGTCTTGAGCGAGGCCGCGTCCGAGCCCGCGCCGGGCTCGGTGAGGCAATAGGAGGCAAGTTTTTCGCCCGTGGTCAGCAGCGGCCCCCAGTGGTTTCGCACGGTGGGCTGGGCCCAGGTGCCCAGCATCCAGGTGGCCATGTTGTGGATGGTGATGAAGGCCGTGGTGCTGGGGTCGATGGCGGCCATTTCCTCAAACACCAGCGTGGCGTCCAGCCGGGGCAGGGCCAGGCCGCCAGCGTTTTCTGGCGCATACAGGCCGCAAAAACCCAGCTCGCCCGCCTTGGCAATGGCTTCGCGCGGGAAGATGCCCTCGGCATCCCACTGTGCCGCGCAGGGCGCCAGCTCGGCCTGGGCAAAGTCGCGCGCGGTTTGGGCAAAGGCGCGTTGTTCTTCGGTCAGCTCGAAGTCCATGCGGGCGGCCTCCTGATACTCTTGTTTTAATAGCTGCTAGCGCTTGCTGGATAAGCGCTGCAGGCACTTTTGGCTGTTATTCGTTTACGCGCCCGCGCTGGCGTAGGCGCGGGGTAGCGTCTTACTTCAAGCTGATGGTGGTGTTCACGCCCTGGCTGGTGGTGCTGTCGTCAAACCAGCGGGCCGTCACCGTTTTGGTCTGGGTGTAGAACATGATGACCTGCTTGCCGTAAGGGCCCAGGTCACCCAGCTTGGACGCGCGCGAACCCGTGAACGAGAACAGCGGCACGGGCACGGGGATTGGCACGTTGATGCCGACCTGGCCCACGTCGATCTCTTCCTGGAACTTGCGCGCTGCAGCGCCGCTTTGCGTGAAGATGGCGGTGCCGTTGCCGTTGGGGTTTGCGTTGATGAACTCGATGGCTTCATCCATGTCCTTGGCGGGCACCAGCGCCAGCACGGGGCCAAAGATCTCCTGGTCGTAAATGGCCATGCCGGGCTTCACGTTCGAGAAGATCGTCGGGCCCACGAAGTTGCCCTTTTCATAGCCGGGCACCACGGGCTTGCGGCCATCGAGCTCTAGCGTGGCGCCGTCGGCAATGCCGCGTTCGATCAGGCCTTCCACGCGGGCGAGGGCGGCGCAGGACACCAGTGGGCCCACATCGGTGCCCTTGTCGGTGCCGCCGCTCACCTTGAGCGTCTTGGCCTTGGCCACCAGATCGGGAATCCACTTTTGCGCTTCGCCCACCAGCACCACCACGGGCAGCGCCATGCAGCGCTGGCCAGCGGCGCCAAATGATGCGCCGGCAATCGCGTTGAGCGTTTGCTCCTTGTTCGCGTCGGGCAGGATGATGGCGTGGTTCTTGGCGCCCATCATGCATTGCGCACGCTTGCCAGCCAGCGTGGCGCGGTTGTACACATGCGTGCCCACCTTGGTGGAGCCGACGAACGACACGGCCTTGATGTCCTTGTGGTCGCAGATCGCGTTCACGGCCATTTCGCCGCCGTGGATCACGTTGAGCACGCCGGGTGGAATGCCCGCTTCGAGCGCCAGCTCGACCAGGCGCATGGTCACCATCGGGTCTTGCTCGGAGGGCTTGAGCACGAAGGTGTTGCCCGTGGCAATCGCCATGGGGAACATCCACAGCGGGATCATGGCCGGGAAGTTGAACGGCGTGATGCCTGCGCACACACCCAGGGGCTGCAACAGGGTGTAGGTGTCCACGCCACCGGCCACGTTGTTGGCCAGCTCACCGAGCTGCAGGTTGCCGATGCTGGCAGCGTGTTCGACCACTTCGAGGCCGCGGAACACATCACCTTCGGCATCCGGCAGGGTCTTGCCTTGTTCGGCCGTGAGGATGGCGGCCAGCTCGGCCATGTTTTCACGGATCAGCTGCTGCAGTTTCAGGAAGATGCGGGCGCGCGCGCCGATGGGTGTTTTCTTCCAGGTCTTGAACGCTTCCTTGGCCGAGGCCACAGCGGCGTCGATTTCTTCGGCCGTGGCAAACGGCACACGGGCCAGCACCTCTTGCGTGGCGGGGTTGACCACGTCGCGCCACTCGGTGGTCTTGGACTCGACAAACTGGCCGCCGATCAGCAGCTTGACGGTGGGGGCCTTGACGGCGACGGTGGTGGATGCGTCCATGGGTTTGTCTCCTGGGTGAAAAGTAGGGGCTGGGTGCCCAAAACTTCGCCATGGTAGCTGTGCAAAATTACCAGTGCAATAGATAAAGTTGCACTTCAACTTTGCATATTTGCACAATGCTGCCGCCGGCGCGCGGGCCCCATGCAAAAGAGCCTGACTGCGATCTTCCCGGCATCACCGGGGAAAGACCGAAGGCAGGCTCTGTGTCCGGCCCGTTCCGGCTCCGTCAGTCCAGGCTGATGTTGGACTTCTGGATCAGCAGCTTGTACTGCTCCGACTTCACGCCGGCCTGGCGCTGGATCTCTTCCACCGACCAGGACAGAGGCTCGAACGCAAAGGTGTGGAATTTTTCGCGCACGTCGGTCTCCTGCAGCACCTTGAGAACGTCGGCGTGGATCTGGGCACGCACGGCGGCGGGCACGCCCTTGGGGGCCAGCAGCGAGACAAACGAGTTCACGTCCACCTGAGCGGGGCCGCCGGCTTCGGCCAGCGTGGGCACGTCGGGCATCTGGGAGATGCGGCGCGGACCGGCCACCGCCAGGTAGCGGATCTTGCCCGCCTTGTAAATGCCCTGGCTCGATGGAATGCTGGCCAGGCTCCAGGCGGGGTCGCCGTTGGCCACCGAGGTGAAGAGCTGGCTCACTTCGCGAAAAGGCACATGGGTCATCTGCGTGCTTGCCTCCAGGTCCAGCCATTCACCGCCCAGATGGCCTGGGCTGCCCACGCCCCATGAGCCATAACTCACCGTGCCCTTCTTGGCGGCTGCAATCAGGTCGCCCACATTCTTCCAGGGGGACTGCGTGGGCACTGCGACCAGGAACGGTGTGCGGAACAGGGGCGCCACGGGGTCGAAGGCCTGCAGGGTCTGGAAGTTGCGCTTCTTGTAGAGGTGCGGCAGTGCCGACAGGTGCTCGCTGTCGAGCTGCAGCAGGGTATGGCCGTCGGGCGCGGCGCGGCGGGCGGCCTCGATGGCGATGAAGCCGCCGCCGCCGGGGCGGTTATCTACCGTGACGCCTTGCTTCCAGTTTAGCGACAGCTTTTGGGCCACAAGGCGCAGCACGGAATCTGGGCCGCTGCCCACGGCAAAGGCCGTGATCAGCGTGACGGGCTTGGTGGGGTAGGCGGCTGGGCTGCTTTGGGCCCAGGCCATGCCAGTGATGCCGGCGCCGCACAGCAGCAGGGCTGCCGTGGCGAAGGCGCGGCGACGCAGGCTGGGCGCGAGAACGCGGTGGGTAAGGGATGCTTGCACAGTTTGTCTCCTGTTAAAAATCGTTGTTTACTGCTGGCATTGGCAAGCCCCGGGTCTCGTGGCGATTCCAGGGGCTTTGCCGGTGAGTGCGGGGGGCGTCTTCTTTGTCGGGCTTATGTGTCGGGGTGTTATGCGTCGGGTTGGGCGGCGGGCGCCGCCTTGGCAAACGCCGGCAATGTGGCGCAGGCTGCGTCTACGGCGCTGATCAGTGGCCATTGGCCCAGGTTCACGCCAAAGCGGCGGGCGCTTTCGACTTGCGGGATCAGGTACACATCGGCCAGCGAGGGCGCGCCGCCAAAGCAGAAGTCGCCGCGCGCCTGGTCCTTGGCCAGCATGGCTTCGATAGCATCGAAGCCAGCCGTGATCCAGGTGCCGCACCAGGCGTTGACAGCCGCTTCATCAGCGCCAAACTGCTTGCGCAGGTATTGCAGGATGCGGCGGTTGTTGATGGGGTGCACATCGCAGCCCACGATGGCGGCCAGGGCGCGCACATGGGCGCGGGCTTCGGGGTCGGCCGGCAGCAGGGCGGGCGTGGGGTGGCGTTCTTCCAGCCATTCGATGATGGCGGGCGACTGGATCAGCACCCGGCCGTCGTCCATCTCCAGCGCGGGCACCAGGCCTTGCGGGTTGATGGCCTTGAAGGGCGCTTCGGCTTGCTCATCCACGCGCAGGTCCACGGGAATGTAGTCGGGCGCAAGGCCCTTCAGGTTGAGCGCGATGCGCAGGCGGTGCGAGGTGCCGCTGCGAAAAAAACTGTAGAGCTTCATGTGTGGCCTCTGCGTCTTATTCGGGCTGGCCCACGGTCAGGGCGATATCGCCCACGCCTTCAACGCGGCCGGTGATCTTGTCGCCGGGCAGCACGGCACCCACGCCTTCGGGCGTGCCCGTGTAGATCAGGTCGCCGGGTTGCAGGTGGTAGAACAAAGACAGGTCGGCAATGATTTCGCGGATGTTCCAGATCAGCTTGTCCACGTTGGACTGCTGCTTGACGTCGCCGTTGACCGACAGCTCGATCACGCCGGATTCGATCACCTTGCCGGGCATGGGCACGACTTCGGAGGCCACCGACGATTGCTCCACGTCCTTGCCCAGGTCCCAGGGGCGGCCCTTGTCGCGCGCCACCAGCTGCAGGTCGCGACGGGTCATGTCCAGGCCGCAGGCGTAGCCGTAGATGTATTCATGGGCCTGCTCGGCCGGAATGCGAAAGCCCGCCTTGCCGATGGCCACGACCAGCTCCATTTCGAAGTGGTAGTTCTTGGTTTCGGGCGGGTAGACCACGGTCGCGCCCGACTCGGTCAGCGTCTGCGGCGCCTTGGTGAAGTAGAACGGGCGCTCCACCGACTTGTCCACCGGGCGGCCCATTTCGACGGCGTGGGCGTGGTAGTTGCGGCCCACGAAGAACAGGCGGTGGATGGGCAGGCGCTGCTCGCTGCCGCGCACGGGCAGGGATTGAACGGGGGCGGGGGTCCAGAGGTAGTTGGCTTGGGTCATGGGGCTTCCAGTGAGAAATGGAGAAAAACAAGTGAGCGCCGGGCCTGCAGCGCAGGTCGCGCGCAGGCCCGGCAAGGGGATCCATCGCGGCGGGCTTTAAGCCGGCTCCACCTGTTCGCGCCAGGCATGCACGGCTTCAAAAATCGGCGTGTCGCTGAAGCGGAACAGGTCCAGCGAGGGCTGGCCGGCATCGCACTGGGCGGTGAATGGCTGCCAGGACGGCACCACAAACATGTCGCCGCGGCGCACCTGCCATTGGCGGTCACCCACCTTCACGGTGCCCTGGCCGTCAAACACCTGGAACACCGACGAGCCGACCTCACGGCGCGTGCGGGTGGTGGCGCCGCTGCGCAGGCGGTGCATTTCGCAGCGGATGGTGGGCAGCACGTCGCGTCCGTTGGTGGGGTTGGTGTAGCGCACGGCGGCGTGGCCGGGGCTCAGCGTGGCGGCGTGGCCTTCGGCTTCCAGGGCCAGCTGTTCATTGAGCGCCTTGTCGGTATTCACCCAGCGGTAGGCCAGCAGCGGCGAGGTGGGCTGGTCCTGCACCTGCGAGACCGGGCGCAGGCCGGGATGGCCCCACAGCCGCTCAGACCGCGAAAACTCGGGCGAGATGCGCTCGGCCGGGCTGATGGCATCGCGCCCAAACTCGAAGAACTGCGACTCGGTGTTGTACGCGAAGGGGATGTCCAGCCCGTCGATCCAGGCCATGGGTTTGCTGGCCGCGTTGTGGTGGGCGTGCCAGTTCCAGCCGCCCTGGGGCAAAAAGTCGCCCCGCGACATGCGCACCGAATCGCCATTCACCACGGTCCACACGCCTTCGCCTTCGACGACGAAGCGAAAGGCGTGCTGGGTGTGGCGGTGCTCGGGCGCATCCTCGCCGGGCATCAAATACTGGATGGCGGCCCACAGCGTGGGCGTGGCAAAGGGGCGGCCTCCGAGCGAAGGGTTGGCCAGGGCAATGGCACGGCGTTCGCCGCCGCGCCCCACGGGTACGATGCGTCCGGCTTCGCCCGCCAGCTCGACCAAGCGGTCCCAGCGCCACAGGTGCGCGCTGGCCTTGCTTTGGGGGTGGGCGGGCATCAGGTCGCCGATCTGCGTCCACAGCGGCACCAGCATTTCCTGCTCGAAACCGCGGTAAAGCTGCTCCAGCGCCGGCGTGGGTTCGGGCTGGCCGTGGCCGGCCACGGCGGAAAGTTTTACCGGGGAGGAGATGGCGTTTTCAGTGGTCATTTTTTCTTTCGCTCCAAGTTGTGTCTATGGCGCTTACGCCCCCACACGCCATGAAACTGGCGCTGTACGGGCCAGAGACATCGAGCAAGGGCCGCCCCGCAGCGAGGATGTCGTCCCCCCTTCAAGGGGGAAGCGGCGCAGCCGCTCAGGGGGTTATTCGTTTTATTCAGCCAGGCAGTTGTCCACCTTCCAGCCATAGAGCCATTCCATGGCGTCGTAGAAACGTTCGGGGCTGCGGCCCTTCCACAGGTCGTTGCGCACCAGGCGCTCCACGCCCTTGGCATGGAAGATGCGCCCCATTTCACGCGCCGAGAGCACCACCCGCGCCGTGCGGGCAATGCGCGAGCGCTCATAAAGTTGCAGCGCCTTGGGAAAGTCCTGGTCGCAGCGCTGCAGGGCCTCGCCCAGCGTCACCGCGTCTTCCAGCGCCATGCAGGCGCCCTGGGCGATGTATTGCAGCGTGGGGTGGGCCGCATCGCCCAGCAAGGTGGCGCGGCCAAAGCTCCACTGGCCAATCGGCTCGCGGTCGGCTGTGGCCCAGCGCTTCCAGCTTTTGGGCATGTCGATCAGCTGGTGGGCGCGCGGGCAGCAGTCGCCAAAATAGCTTTGCACCTCTTCGCGGCTGCCTTCGCGCACGCCCCATTCTTCCTGCTCGCGGCTGTGGAAGGTGACGACCACGTTGTATTGCTCGCCGCCGCGCAGCGGGTAATGCACCAGGTGGTAGTTGGGGCCCACCCAGATGCTGGCGGCGTTCCAGCGCAGGTCTTCGGGGAAATCGTTCTTTTCGACCACGGCGCGGTACACCACATGGCCCGAGACGCGGGCCGGATCGCCCACGTACTGCTGGCGCACCACGGACTTCACGCCGTCGGCACCGATCAGCGCCGCGCCCTGGTGCGCCTGGCCATGCTGGTCAAACACCGTGACGGTATCGCCGTCCTGCTCCACGCGCTCGATGCGGGTGCCGGTCACGGTTTCGATATTGCCGTGGGCCTGCGCGCCTTCGAGCAGCGAGGTGTGGATGTCGGCGCGGTGGATCACGGCGTAGGGATTGCCAAAGCGCTGGCGAAAGGCCGCGTCGGTGGGAATGCGGCCTACCAGGCGCTCGTCCAGCGCGTCATGCATGACCATCTCGTCGGTATAGACGGCCCGGCCGCGCGCCAGCTCGCCGATGCCCAGGGCATCGAAGGCCGCAAACGCATTGGGGCCCAGCTGGATGCCGGCGCCGATCTCGCCGAGCTGCGGCGCCTGCTCCAGCACCTTGACCGCGTAGCCTTGGCGCGCCAAGGCCAGCGCTGCGGCCACACCGCCGATGCCGCCACCGGCCACCAAGACCTGTTGCGTGGATGTATTGAAAGCTGTCATTGCCTCTGTCTCCGTAGGAAGTGCCGCTGATTTGGATCAATAAACCGCATGCATATTAAAAGCACACTGACGATTAGTGTAGAACCTAAAATGATCTGAATCAAGATGAGTAAAAACCCTTAAATCCGTCATGTCCGTAGAAATTGACAACCTTCCCGGCTACCACATTCGCCGCCTGCAGCAGATTGCGGTGGCGGTTTTTATGGAGGAAACGCATGGCTTTGGCATCACGCCGGTGCAATACGCGGCCCTGCAGGCCGTAGGGCGCGAGCCCAGGATCGACCAGCGCACGCTGGCGCGCACCATCGGGTTTGACACTTCCACCATCGGCAGCGTGATTGATCGCCTCGAATCGCGCGGCCTGATGCAGCGCAACGCGCACCCCGAAGACCGCCGCGTGCGTCTGCTGACCATCACACCCGACGGTCAGCAACTGCTGGACGAGGTCGAGCCCAGCGTGATGCGCGCGCAAGAGCGCATGTTGCAACCCCTGGCACCCGAGCAACGCCCGGTGTTCATGGACATGCTGCACACGCTGGTGAGGGGCAACAACGCCTTGAGCCGGGCCCCCAGCTTGATAGCCGAGGAGCGGGGGCAGCGGCCCGCCCGGTAACGCCATGGACTGGGACAACCTGCGCTACTTTCTGGAACTGGCCCGCGCCGGCACGCTGGTGGGCGCGGCGCGGCGCCTGGCGGTGGACCACACCACCGTGGCGCGGCGCATTCAGGCGCTGGAAAAGCAGGTGGGTTCGGCCCTGTTTGCGCGCGAAGCCGGCGGCCACCGGCTGACCGAGGCCGGGCGCGCGCTGCTGCCCCAGGTCGAGGCCATGGAGGCCGCCTTTCTGGCCGTGGAAAATGCCGCGCCCGGCGTGCGCCAAGGCCTGCACGGCCTGGTGCGCATCGGCACCACGGAGGGTTTTGGTAACCTGATCCTGGCGCCGCAGCTGGCCCGGTTTGCACTGGACCACCCGGGGCTGGTGGTGGACCTGCTGGCGCTGCCGCGCCTGGTGCACCTGTCGCGGCGCGAGGCGGACATCGTCATCTCGCTGGAGCGCCCGGCGCGCGGCGCGGTGCTGGTGGTCAAGCTCACCGACTACGTGCTACAGCTCTACGGCGCGCGCAGCTACCTGGAGCGCCATGCCCCCATCCGCACGGCCGACGACCTGCGCGGCCACACCTTCATCAGCTATGTGGACGACCTGCTGTTCAGCAAAGAGCTGCAGATATTGGACGAGCTGCACCGCCCCGCGCACTTTGCGCTGCGCAGCACCAGCATCCTGGCGCAGTACGAGGCCGCGCGCGCTGGCGCGGGCCTGGCGGTGCTGCCAGCGTTTGTGGCGGCGCAAGACCCGGCGTTGATCCCGGTGCTGCCGGGGGTGGCGCGGTTTCAGCGCACGTTCTGGATGTCGATGCCGGGCGACAACAAGCATGTGGCGCGCATGCAGGCGACCTGGGTTTTCCTGCGCGAAGCGGTGGCGGCGCAGCAGGGGGTGCTTATGCCAGACACGAGTGCTACATAATTAATAGCTATTGGCGCTTGATGCTGTTGCGCTCAAGGCGTTTTTCATTGGGTTCCGGCCATCCATGGCGTCTTTGCCGGATTGGGCAACCGTTCG
The DNA here is from genome assembly GCF_017939685.1 of Acidovorax sp. JG5. NCBI lineage: Bacteria > Pseudomonadati > Pseudomonadota > Betaproteobacteria > Burkholderiales > Comamonadaceae > Acidovorax > Acidovorax sp. JG5. The sequence goes on along the minus strand of NZ_JAGKSE010000010.1, from coordinate 73,262 downwards.
TACGATCTGCACCCTGGCTCGCAGCGCAACTCGCGCTGCGGTCTGCAACGATGCAATGGAGGTGAGCCTCACCTACATCAAGGGCCTGCGGCTATGCCCAGTGGGCGCAGCCACTCATGAATGTCCTGATGGATGGCGTGGCGGGCATCTCGGATTACCAGGCGCAGCAACTGCTGGACGACCGCTATCACTGCTTGCAGATCGTGTTCGACCCGAGTGAGACGATCGCGCTCGACGCTGTGGACAAGCTCGACCGCATGGACGAGATTGCGAAGGCGCACCCACTGGATGCCGTGGCGCCGCACGCCAACGCCAACAACCCCGTCAGCACGGTAGAGTGGATTCGCACCGTGTGGCAGTGAAAGTTGGCCCGCCATCCGCCAGTGACCCTGCGCACAGTCATTGCAAGCGCGCAAGCGGCGAAGGCATCGCCAATGCGACGGTGTGACAAAGACAGGGCGGCGTGCGCCCACGGTTCACCTGGCTTGCGTCAGATCTTGCCCATCAGCAGCAGGATCACCAGGATCAGCACCACCAGCCCGATGCCACCGCTGGGCCCGTAGCCCCACGAGCGGCTGTGACCCCAGGTAGGCAGCGCGCCCACCAGAATGAGGATCAGGACGATGAGAAGAATCATTGAAATGGACATGGCAGTTCCTTATGGGGTGGATGTCTGCATTCTTCTCAGGTTTGGGCCCCACCCAAGCAGGCCCATGGCCTGAGGGCGCGTCAGCCATTGCCGATAGCGCGTGTGGGAGCGCCTCGCTGGTGGTCAACTGCGCCAACCATGGCGGCTTAGCGACGGGTGTGTGGCGGGTGCTATTAAATATAGAGCTGCTGGCGCTTGCCAAGTAAGCGCTGGCAGCTGTTTTTGCTGAAATTCACGGCGACTCTGCGCCATGGACCCACTGCATCAGTGCGCGCCACCCGCATCCACCTCCGCCCCACCCGTCGCGCGGGTGGGGCGTTTGGTCAGCCAGGCGTGAGCAGGATGGCAAACACCCTCACCGGTGCCAGTGCCATGCCGGCCGAGGTGGTCAGCGCAGCAAGGCCACCGAACCCGCGCTGGAATGCCTGGCGACGGCAGCGTGAACCCGTTGGCCCCCCTGTGTTGGAAGCCCGCGTTTCAGGCCTCTGGCCTACCCCAGCAGCGCCACCGCCACCGTCAGCACGCCCAGCATGAGGTTGATGCCCACCCAGGTGCGGATGCTGGCCAGCGCTTTGCCGCCAGCGGGCCAGTCGGATGCGGCCACGGACCGCTGCAGGCGCTTGAACAGTGCGAAACGAATGTGGCCGAAGATGGCCATCATCACCAGCCCGATCGTGGCCATCATGGTCCAGCCCAGTGGCATGGCAAAGCGGCCACCCGATTGCGCTGCCTCGTGCGCCGACTGGCCAATCATCCACAGGCCGCTGGCCAGCACCAGCACTACCGCCACCAGCACGGCGGCCAAAAAACGCTGCAGCACGTCATGCATGAGCTGCACGCGCGCGGCGGGCTCCAGCGCCTGGGCTGCGGGGCGCAGGAAAAAGTGGGCAAACACCATGCCGCCGATCCAGACGATGAGGGATAGCAGGTGGACGAGTTTCAGGCTGGCGTAAAGCATGGTGTGGATCTTTGGACGGGAATGAGTGGGCAGCTGCCTGTGGCCTGGCGACGCGCATAGGGCGTGATGCCCTTGTGCGACGGCTCAGTGCTACGCACCTGACTGCGCGTGGCCGGGAACGCTGGCCATGTGCACCTGGTTGCCGCCGCCTTTCTTGGAAAGGTACATCGCAGCATCGGCATGGCTGAGCAGCAGGCTTTCGTCACCACCATCGTCCGGATAGATGGCAATGCCGATGCTGGGCCACATGGGCACTTGCTGGCCATCCAGATCAAAGGGCTGGGTGAATGTGGCCAGGATTTTCTCGGCCACCGCCGTCGCCTGCTCGGCCGCATGGCCGCTTTCCAGCAGCACGACAAACTCGTCACCGCCCAGCCGCGCCACGGTGTCCGAGGCGCGCACGCATTCCAGCAGGCGCTGCGCTACGCGCTGCAGCAGCAAATCTCCCATTGCGTGGCCCAGCGTGTCGTTCACCTGCTTGAAGCGGTCCAGGTCGATGAACAGCAGCGATAGCAGTGTCTGGTCGCGCTGGGCCCGGGCCAGGGCGGTTTTCAGGCGATCCAGAAACAGCTGCCGGTTGGGCAGGTGGGTAAGCTGGTCGTATTGCGCCATCTGCTGCAGCCGTTTGCGCATTTGTGTGCGTTCTATGGCAGATGCCACCTGGGTTGAGACAAATTGCAGCAGTTCCTTGTCCCGGTCGCCATAGCGGGCCTCCTCGGAATAGCCTTGCAGCACCAGCGCGCCCACCACGCCGGCCTGGGCGTGCAGCGGCACACCCAGCCAGTAAAGCGGCCTGGGCGCGGTGGCCATATGCGGCGCCGTGGGGGGCAGGCTGTCGGGCGTGAGCAGCAGGGTCTGCCCGCTGCGGATGACGTGGGAGCACAGCGCGTCCGCATCCAGGGAGCGCGGTGCGGGGGCCGGGTGGCGCTCGTTCACATGGTAGGGAAAGCTCACCGTGTCGTGCAGGCGGTCGTGCAGCGCGACGGAAAAATTGGAGGCGGGCAGCAGCGTGCCGATGGTCTGGTGGATCTGTGCGAACAGCGTGACCAGGTCTTCTGCCGCCTGCGCGGCCTCGGAGATGGAATAGATGGCCGCGTGCAGCGCTTCGGTGTGCTTGCGCTCGGTGATGTCGTGTGCCACCGCCAGCCGGACCTGCCGGTCAGCCACCCAGCGTGCCGTCCAGCGGATATGGGCGATTTGCCCATCCTTGCGCACATAGTGGTTCTCAAAATGCAACTGGAGCTGACCTTCGGTCACGTGTTGCGCCTGGCGCTCGGTGGCGGCGAGATCGTCCGGGTGCACCATGTCCAGCATGCGCCTGCCAATGACCTCTTCGGGGGCATAGCCAAAGATTCGCTCGAATGCCGGACTGACATACACGATGGAACTGTCGGCCTTGACGATGCACACAGCGTCCAGAATCAGGTCCACGATGTTCGGGTGGGCAAGGGGCGTCATCGCAGGAGTGGGAAAGTCTGGCAGGCCGGAATGAAGGCGGGTGTGGGGCGTTTTGCGAAGCGAGTGACGGCCCCATTGTGCCAGTGCAAAGCATCAATGTGGCGCTAGCCAGAAGATGTGGGCCTTGAATGCCGCTATTCTTCGGGGTGACTTTTCTGGCTTTCCTTCACTGTCCGTCTGTAGTTTTGCAAAGCCCCGATTCTTGATGGTATTTCCTACAAATCTGACCCGCCACCGGCATTGGCTGTTGGGCATTGCCGTGGCTGTGCTGGGACTTTTGACCACGGCGTGGGTGACGCAGCAGCAGGCGCGCTCAGTGGCCACGATCTCCGAGGCTCGCTTTCTGCACGAAGCGCAGGCTTTTTCGGATGCCCTGGCGCAGCGCATGGCCACGAACACCGAAATCGTCCATGGCCTGCGGGGCCTGTTCACGGTCAACCCCTTGCTCAGCCACGCCGAGTTTGCGCGCGTTGCCCGCGAACTGGACGTGCGCCAGCGCTTCCCCGGCGTGCGCAATCTGGCCTTTACGCGCTACGTGACTGCTGCCCAGCGCCCTGCGTTTGAGGCGCGGGTGCGGGCTGACACGTCGTTGAGCCCAGCGGGGTTGCCGGACTTTGCCATCCACCCCTTGGGCGCGCGCCCCGAGTATTTTGTGGCCGAGTACCTGTGGCCCGAAGAGGGCAGCAAGGGTGTGCTGGGGCTGGATATCAGTGCGCAGCCGGCCAATCTGGCAGCCATGCGTTACAGCCGTGACACCGGCAAAACGGTGGTGTCGGCCCCGTTCGATCTGCTGCAGGAGCAGGACCATCGCACCGCATTTGTGCTGCGGGTACCTGTTTTTGGCCCGGCCCGACCGGGCGAGGCACCGCCGTTTCTGGGGGCGGTGGCGTCCACCATCCGCGTGCATGACCTGGTCGGAAGTCTGCGCAAGCTGGGCTACATGCATGGCATTGCGGTATCGATCACCGACCATGGCCCGGTGCATGGCGGCAAAGAGGGCAAAGAGGGTGAAAAGGGGCTTCCCCTGCTGGCGCTGACGGGCGTTCCGCTGGCCACGGCCGCGCTGCATACGGTGGATCTGGATGTGCACGATCGCCGCTGGCGCCTGGGCTTTTTACCCACGCAAGACTTCCTGTCGCCCGCCGAGCGGCGCCTGCCGATGCTTGCCGGCCTGGCGGGTGCACTGGTTTCGGTGCTGCTGGCAGCGCTGGTGGTGCTGCTGGGCCGGCAGCGCACCCTGGCATTGGTGCAGGCGCAGGTGTCTGACGACGCCCGGCGCCAGAGCGAGGAGCGCTTCAGCGCCGTCTTCAAACAGGCGGCCGTGGGAATGGCGCAGATTGATTCGCAGACCGGGCGTTTTGTTCGCGTCAACCAGAAATATGCTGACATCGTCGGTTATTCGATTGCACAAATGTGCCAGACCGATTTTCAGGCCATCACTCACCCCGATGACTTGGCCGAGGACCTGGCCCATATGGAGCGCCTGAAAGTGGGCGAAATCGCTGAATTTCACATGGAAAAGCGCTATTTCCACCGCGATGGCCACACCCTGTGGGTGGATCTGACGGTGTCTCCGATGTGGGCGCCGGGGGCGCAGCCCGACTTTCACATCGCCGTGGTGCAGGACATTACCGCCCGCAAGCAGATGGAAAACACCCTGCGCGGCAGCGAATTGCGCCTGCGCGGCATTTTGCAGCGCCTGCCGGTGGGCGTGTGCCTGGTGCAGCAGGACGGGCACATGGCGTTTCGCAACGAGCGGTTTGTGCAGATTTGCGGCTACACCGAGGCCGATGTGCCCACGGGCCAGGAGTGGTGGAACGCGGCGTACCCCGACGCGCAATACCGCGAGCGCGCCCGCGCCGAATGGACCGCCGCGCGTGCCAGAGCGATCGAAGGCGACGGAACCATTGAATCGGGCGAATACACCATCCAGTGCAAGAACGGCCAGCAGCGCACCGTGGAAATTGCCGGTGTGATGGTGGATGGCGGCCACCTTTTCACCCTGGTGGATCTGAGCCAGCGCAAGGCCGACGAAGAAGAGATCCGCTACCTGGCCTTCTACGACCCGCTCACGCGCCTGCCCAATCGCCGTCTGCTCATGGACCGCTTGCAGCAGGCGCTGGCCGCCAGCGCCAGACACCGGCGCAGTGGCGCCTTGCTGCTGCTGGACCTCGACAACTTCAAAACTCTGAATGAAACCCAGGGCCACGAGCGCGGCGACCTGTTGCTGCAGCAGGTGGCCCAGCGGCTGCGCGGCTGCGTGCTGGAGGACGATACCGTGGCGCGCCAGGGGGGCGATGAGTTCGTGGTGGTGCTGGAAGACCTGGGCGACAACCCCGAAGTCGCCGCAGCGCGCAGCGAGGAAATCGGCCAGAAAATCCTCTCGGCGCTGCGCGAACCCTACCAGCTCGATGGCGAGGCCCACCACAGCTCGCAGAGCATGGGCATCACCGTTTTCAGCGGCATGCGCGAAACCGTGGACGAACTGCTCAAGCGGGCGGACCTGGCCATGTACCAGGCCAAGGCAGCGGGACGGGACACGCTGCGCTTTTACGACCCGCGGATGCAGGCCGCCGTGAGCACCCGAGCGGCCATGGAGCTGGACCTTCGAGCCGGGCTGGCTCTGGGCCAGTTCGAGCTGTATTACCAGCCGCAAATGGAGCATGGCCGCATCACCGGCGCCGAGGCGCTGCTGCGCTGGCGGCACCCGCACAACGGCTTCATCTCGCCGGCACAGTTCATTCCGCTGGCCGAGGAGTCGGGCCTGATCCTGCCGCTGGGCGAATGGGTGCTCAAGGCAGCCTGCGAGCGCCTGGCGCTGTGGGCCGATCAGCCGGGCCTTGCCGCGCTGGACCTGGCCGTCAACGTGAGCCCACGGCAGTTTCACCAGGGCGGTTTTGTGCCCCAGGTGCTGGCGGCACTGGCGGGCTCGGGCGCTGATGGTCGTCGCCTCAAGCTCGAATTGACCGAAGGCCTGCTGCTGGAGGACGTGGAAGACACCATCGAAAAAATGGGTCAGCTCAGGGGTTACGGCGTGGGTTTTTCGCTCGACGACTTTGGCACCGGGTATTCATCGCTGGCCTACCTCAAGCGCCTGCCGCTGGACCAGCTCAAGATCGACCAGGGCTTTGTGCGCGACGTGCTCACCGACCCCAACGACGCAGCCATCGCCCGCACCGTGGTGGCGCTGGCCACCAGCCTGGGCCTGCGCGTGATTGCCGAGGGCGTGGAAACCGAAGCACAGCGCGAGTTCCTGGCCCGCAACCATTGCCACGCCTGGCAGGGTTATCTGTTGAGCCCACCGGTGCCGGCGGCCGCGTTCGAAGCGCTGGTGCTGCAGACCAATGGCCCGGCCCGGCCGCGGGCTGCGTAACCTGTGCCTGCAAAATCACTGGGTTTTATTATCAAAATTGATAGCTGTTTGCGCTTGTTTCATAAGCGCTAGCGGTCAATTTGATCAAATATCCAGGGCGCGCTGCCGGCGTTCGCCTGCCAGGTGCATGCAGGGCAGGGGCGAGTGGGCGGCGCGGTATCATTCCGGTCCGGCTCCAGCCTTCGGGTATTCCCCGTGGATGCATGCGGCCCCGGTTTTTTCCTGGCGTGTCCCCCATTTTTTGCCTGAACCCCTGACCCGTGCGTCTTACCTCCATCAAGCTCTCCGGCTTCAAGTCGTTCGCTGACCCCACCAACTTCATGCTGCCCGGGCAACTGGTGGGCGTGGTGGGCCCGAACGGCTGCGGCAAGTCCAACATCATGGACGCGGTGCGCTGGGTGCTGGGCGAGAGCAAGGCCAGCGAGCTGCGCGGCGAGTCGATGCAGGACGTGATCTTCAGCGGCACCACCACCCGCAAGCAGGCCAGCCGCGCCAGTGTTGAGCTGGTGTTCGACAACTCTGATCACCGCGCGGGCGGGCAGTGGGGCCAGTATGGTGAGGTGGCCGTGCGCCGCGTGCTCACGCGCGACGGCACCAGCAGCTACTACCTCAACAACCAGCCCGTGCGCCGCCGCGACGTGCAGGACGTGTTCCTGGGCACCGGCCTGGGCCCCCGCGCCTACGCCATCATTGGCCAGGGCACCATCAGCCGCATCATTGAATCGCGCCCCGAGGAATTGCGCCTGTTCCTCGAAGAGGCTGCCGGTGTCTCCAAGTACAAAGAGCGCCGCCGCGAGACGGAAAACCGCCTGTCGGACACGCGCGAGAACCTGACGCGGGTCGAAGACATCCTGCGCGAGCTCAACGCCAACCTCGAAAAGCTCGAAAAGCAGGCCGAGGTGGCCGCCAAATACAACACGCTGCAGGCCGATGCCACGCTCAAGCAGCACCAGCTGTGGTTTTTGAAGCGCGCTGACGCGCAAGACCAGCAGACCAAGGTGCGCCTGGAAGGCCTGCAGGCGGTGAACGACCTCGAATCGCGCATGGCCGACCTGCGCGCGGTCGAGTCCGACCTTGAAACCATTCGCCAGGCGCACTACGCGGCCGGCGACCAGGTGAACCAGGCCCAAGGCAAGCTCTATGAAGCCACGGCCGAAGTCGGCAAGCTCGAAGCCGAGATCCGCTACGTGGTCGAAGGCCGCCAGCGCGTGGAGCAGCGCCTGGTGACGCTGGCCGAGCAGATCGCCCAGTGGCAGGCCCGCAAGGAAGAGGCGGACATTGAGCTGGAGAACCTGGCCGGTGCCGGTGTGGACGCCGAAGAGCGCGCCGAGATGCTGGCCGCCCAGGTTGAAGAGCAGGCCCTGCAGTTGCCCGACCTGGAAGAAGCCCTGCGCCAGGCGCAAAGCCGCACGGCCGAGCAGCGCAGCAGCGTGGTGCAGGTGCAGCAGCAGATTGGCGTGCTGGCCGCCGAGCAGCGCAGCATCGACGAACAAAGCCGCCAGCTCGACACCCGCTTCGAGCGCCTGCGCACCGACCGCAACGCCCTGGCCGCGCCCGACGAGGCCCGCTTGGCCAACCTGCGCGAACAGCTCGAAGAAGCGCAGGAGATTGCCGAAACCACCGAGGCCCGGCTGCACGAGCTGCAGGAATCCGTGCCCCAGCTCGACGACGACCGCCGTGCGCGCCAGCAGGCGGTGAACCGTGAAAGCGCACGCCAGGCCGAGTTGTCGGCCCGCATGGAAGCGCTCAAGGCGCTGCAGGAAAAGGTCAAGACCGACGGCAAGCTGCGGCCCTGGCTGGCCAAGCACGGCCTCGACGGCCTGCAAGGTCTGTGGAGCCGCATCCACATCGAGCCCGGCTGGGAAAACGCGCTCGAAGCCGCGCTGCGCGAGCGACTGGGCGCGCTGGAAGTAGGGCGCCTGGACATGGTGCGAGGCTTCCTCGGCTCTGGCGGCAACGACGCGCCGCCCGCGCGCCTGGCCTTCTACAGCGCACCCGCTGCGGGCCACCCTGAAACATCATCGCAGCACGCCCGCCTGTCGGACCTGCTGCGCCTTCATGATTCCGGCCTGCGTGCCGTGCTCATCGACTGGCTGCAAGGCTGCTACACCGCGCCCACGCTGGATGAAGCGCTGGCCCGCCGCAGCCAGCTGCAACCCGGCGAAGTGGTGTTCGTGCCCACGGGCCATGCCGTCAGCGCCCACAGCGTGAGCTTTTATGCGCAGGACTCCGAGCAGTCCGGCCTGCTGGCCCGCGCGCAGGAGATCGAGCACCTCGAAAAGGAATTGCGCGCCCAGGCCTTGATCGCCGAAGAATCGCGCACCGCCCTGGTCCGCGCCGAGGCAGCCTATGCCGATGCCTCCCAGCGCCTTGTGGCGGCACGCCGCGAAGCCACCGAAACGCAAAGCCGCGCCCATGAGCTGCAGGTCGAAACCCTGCGCCTCACGCAACTGGCCGAGCAGACCCGCGCCCGCAGCGAGCAGATCGACGCCGATCTGGCCGAGGTGGAGGCCCAGCTGGCCGACCTGCAGGAACGCCGCGTGGCCGCCGAGGCGCGCTTTGAAGAACTCGACATGCAGCTGGCCGACAGCCAGGAGCGCGAGGCCCAGCTGGGCGACCGCGTGATCGAGGCCGAGCGCAAGCTCACCGCCTGCCGCGAACAGCAGCGCACGCTGGAGCGCCAGGCGCAGGAGGCCACGTTCTCGCAGCGTAGCCTGGAGGCGCGCCGCGCCGAACTGTCCCGCTCCATCGAAACCGCCACGCACCAGGCCACTTCGTTGGCCGACGAGCAGCAGCGCGCGCGTGACGAGCTGGCCCGTCTGTCCGACGCAGCCGCGCAAGGTGGCCTGCAGCAGGCGCTGGAGGCGAAGATGGAGCGCGAAAAAGCCCTGTCGGCCCAGCGCAGCGCATACGACGACCTCACCGCCAAGCTGCGCGCCAGCGACGAGCGCCGCATGCAGCTCGAACGCGCGCTCGACCCGCTGCGCGCCCGCATCACCGAATTCCAGCTCAAGGAGCAGGCCGCGCGCCTGGGCCTGGAGCAATACACCACGCTGCTGACCGACGCGCAGGCCGACCTCGAAGCCGTGGCCCAGTCGATTGCCGAGGGCAATGTGCGCGTGGGCGGCCTGCAAAGCGAAATCGACCGCCTGCACCGCGAGATCGCCGCCCTGGGCGCCGTCAACCTGGCTGCGCTCGACGAGCTGAAACTCGCCAGCGAGCGCAAAATCTTCCTCGACGCACAGACGGCCGACCTGACCGAGGCCATGAACACGCTGGAAGACGCAATCCGCAAGATCGACGGCGAAACGCGCCAGCTGCTGTCGGGCACGTTCGACACCGTCAACGGCCACTTCGGGCGCATGTTCCCCGAGCTGTTTGGCGGCGGGCAGGCCCGGCTCATCATTACCGGCGACGAAATCCTGGATTCCGGCGTGCAGGTGATGGCGCAGCCGCCGGGCAAGAAGAACCAGACCATTCACCTGCTGTCGGGTGGCGAAAAGGCCCTGACGGCCATCGCGCTGGTGTTCGCCATCTTCCAGCTCAACCCCGCGCCGTTTTGCCTGCTGGACGAGGTGGACGCGCCGCTGGACGACGCCAACACCGAGCGCTACGCCAAGCTGGTCTCCAGCATGAGCAAGGAAACCCAGTTCCTGTTCATCAGCCACAACAAGATCGCCATGGAAATGGCCGAGCAACTGATCGGCGTGACCATGCAGGAGCAGGGCGTGTCGCGCATTGTGGCCGTCGATATGGAGTCGGCCCTCTCCATGGCAGAGATATGAAATCCCCCCTGAGTCGCTTCGCGCCTTCCCCCGCGGGGGACAACGCCAGTGGCCCGGCAAAGCCGGTTCCACGGCGTTTCTCGCCTGGGCCGCGCCAGTTGCGCGGGACGGCGGCTTGCGGCGCAACGGATCGCTGAGAACGTATTGATATGAGCACATTGCAACTGAGTCTGGCCATCATCGGTGGCCTGGTGCTGGCCCTCATCGTGGCCTACAACGCCTGGACCTCGCGCCGCAACGCGCCCAAGCGCGCTGTGCCGCAAGAGCCGGAGCGCACGGCAGAGCCCACGCTGCGCCAGGAACCCGCGTTCGATCTCGATGCGGCGGCGCCGGTGGATGGTGGCGCGTTTCATGGCCTTGACCGAGGCCCCGAGCCCGCCAGCCACACGGTGGATGCCGACGACGCCATGGAGCTGCCCGTGCCGCCCCTGCTGCACGAGCGCCGTCTGGGGCTGGACCCGCTGATCGACATCATCGCCTCGCTGCAGCCCGAGCAATCGGTGTCGGGCGATGCGGCGCTGGCCGCTTTGCCCCCCACGCGGCGTGCGGGCAGCAAGCCCTTTGCCATCGAAGGCCTCAACGAGGCGACGCAGCAGTGGGAGACGCCCGCGCCCGGCCAGCGCTACCAGAGCTTTCAGGCGGGAGTGCAGCTGGCCAACCGCACGGGCGCGCTCAACGAGATCGAGTTTTCAGAGTTTGTGGTGAAGGCCCAGGCGTTTGCCGACGCCATCAACGCGGCGCCCGATTTTCCCGACATGCTGCAGGAAGTGGCCCGCGCCCGCGAGCTCGACCAGTTTGCCAGCGACCACGATGCGCAGCTGTCTTTCATGCTGCGCGCCCGCCAGGCGGCCTGGAGCCCCGGCTATGTGCAGCAGAATGCCGCGCGCCTGGGCTTTGTGGTGGGCGCCATGCCCGGCCGGCTGGTGCTGCCCGCCAGCAGCGCAGGCCTGCCGCCCGTGCTGACGCTGGGCTATGACACGCAGGCCGCCCTGGCCGAAGACCCCGACCAGTCCGCCATCCGCGACATCACGCTGAGCCTGGATGTCGCCCAGGTGCACCGCAGCGAGCAGCCCTTCGCCCGCCTGCGCGAAGTGGCCGCCGCCCTGTGCGAGGCCATGGACGGCGTGCTGTGCGACCAAAACGGCACCCCGCTGCCCGCCATGGCCATGGACCCGATCGCCACCGATCTGGAACTGCTGTACGACCAGTTGGATGGGCGCGATTTGTCGGCGGGCTCGGTGCTGGCGCGGCGCCTGTTCAGCTGAGCCCTTGTGCGGTCATGACGGAAAATTTAGACCTTTTTTCGGCACCAGCGCCCGTGGATAAAGCGCAAGCAGCTATCAAAATAAAAGCGCTTCGCGACCAGCTCAACCACTGGGCGCACCAGTATTACGTGCTGGACGCGCCCACCGTGCCCGACGCCGAATACGACCATGCCTACCGCGAACTGCAGGCCCTGGAGGCCGCGCACCCCGATCTCATCACCCCCGACTCGCCCACGCAGCGCGTGCTGGGCGCGGTGATGGACGGCCTGGCCCCCGTGCACCACGCGGTTCCCATGCTCAGCATCCACACCGAAACCGACACCGAGGCCACCGGCGCGCAGGCGTTTGATGCCCGGGTGCGGCGCGAGCTGGGCCTGGCGGAATCCGACCCGCCCATCGAATACGTGGCCGAACCCAAGTTTGACGGCCTGGCCATGAGCCTGCGCTACGAACATGGCCGCCTGGTGCAGGCCGCCACGCGCGGCGATGGCGAGGTGGGGGAGGACGTGACGCACAACATCCGCACCATCCGGCAAATCCCTTTGACCCTGCCAGAAGGCGTGCCGCCGCTGCTCGAAGTGCGTGGCGAGGTCTATATGCGCCGGGCCGACTTCGACGCGCTCAACGAACGCCAGCGCGAGCAGGGAGGCAAGACCTTTGTCAACCCACGCAATGCGGCGGCGGGCGCGGTGCGCCAGCTCGATTCCGGCATCACTGCCCAGCGGCCCCTGAGCTTTTTTGCCTATGGCCTGGGCGCCATCACGCCGCCCGCCGAAGGCGGCCCGGTGTTCCGCACGCACTACGAGATGCTGCAAACCCTCAAATCATGGGGTTTTCCGGTCGCAGCCCAGGTGGCTATTGCGCTAGGCGCTACGGAATTGGTAGCATTTCACCAGCAAGTGGGCGCCAGCCGCGATGCGCTGCCCTACGACATCGACGGCGTGGTTTACAAGGTGAATGCACTGCAATTGCAGCGCGACCTGGGTTTCAAGACCCGTGAGCCGCGCTGGGCCGTGGCGCACAAATATCCGGCGCAGGAGATGGCCACCAAGATCGAAGGCATCGACGTGCAGGTGGGCCGCACGGGCAAGATCACACCCGTGGCGCGGCTGGCGCCGGTGTTTGTGGGCGGGGTCACCGTCACCAACGCCACGCTGCACAACCTGTTCGAGATCCGCAAGAAGGGCGTGCGCGTGGGCGACACCGTCATCGTGCGCCGCGCAGGGGATGTGATTCCCGAGGTGGTGGGTGTGATTCCGGGCAACCGGGCTGGCTACGTGCCCAATTTCAGGATGCCCGCGCAATGCCCGGTCTGCGGCAGCGCTGTGGTGCGCGAAAAAGGCGAGGCCAACCACCGCTGCACCGGCGGCCTGTTCTGCGCCGCCCAGCGCAAGGAAGCCATCCTGCACTTTGCCGCGCGCCGCGCCATGGACATTGAAGGGCTGGGCGACAAGCTGGTGGACCAGCTGGTGGATGGCAATGTGATCCGCACGCTGCCCGACCTGTACCGCCTGGGCCTCACATCCCTCATCGCGCTGGAGCGCATGGCCGAGAAATCGGCCCAGAACGTGCTGGCCGCGCTCGAAAAATCCAAGCAGACCACCTTGCCGCGTTTTTTGTTCGGCCTGGGCCTGCGCCATGTGGGCGAGGCCACGGCCAAAGACCTGGCGCGCCACTTTGGCACGCTCGACGCCATCATGGATGCGAGCGTTGAGCAGTTGCTGCAGGTGCCCGACGTGGGCCCCGTGGTGGCGCAGAGCCTGCACACCTTCTTTCAGCAGCCGCACAACCGCGAGGTGGTGGAGCAGTTGCGCGCCTGCGGCGTGATCTGGCCCGAGGGCGCCCCGGCCGAGCGCGCGCCCCAGGTGCTGGCGGGCAAGACCGTGGTGCTGACGGGCACCTTGCCCACCCTGAGCCGCGACGCCGCCAAGGATCTGCTCGAAGCCGCCGGCGCCAAGGTGGCCGGCTCGGTCAGCAAAAAAACCAGTTACGTGGTGGCGGGCGAAGAGGCTGGCAGCAAGCTCGCCAAAGCCCAGGAGCTGGGCGTGCCCGTGCTCGACGAGGCCGGCATGCTGGCGCTGCTGCAGCCGGCTGGTGGCGCCCCGGCGCAGGAAGGCGCCGCCTGATGGCGCTGACCCGGCGTGTCCCCCGGCTGGGCCTGGCCCTCGGCAGCGGCTCGGCGCGTGGCTGGGCGCATATCGGGGTGCTGCAGGTGCTCGACGAGGAGGGCGTGCGGCCCGACATTGTCTGTGGCTCGTCGATTGGCGCGCTGGTGGGGGCCGCCTACGCTGCGGGTGAGCTGAATCGTTTTGCCGACTGGGTGCAGGGCCTGGGCATGCGCGATGTGTTTGGCTTCATGGACTTCAACCTCTCGGGCGGCATGCTCAAGGGCGAAAAGCTGATCGCTTTCTGGCGCCGCAATTTCGCGGACTTTGACATCGAATCGTCGCCCATGCTGTTTGGCGCCGTGGCCACCGATCTGCATTCGGGCGCCGAAGTGTGGCTGCGCCATGGCTCCATCGCCGACGCGGTGCGCGCCTCGATCGCGCTGCCCGGCCTGTTCACGCCCGTGGCGCGAGAGGACGGGCGGCTGCTGGTGGATGGCGGCCTGGTCAACCCCGTGCCCACGTCGCTGGCGCGTGCCATGGGGGCGGACATCGTGATTGGCGTGGACCTGAACTCCGACATCCTGCACCGCCACATGCAGCCGCTGGCCGTGGTGCAGGCGCCCGCGCCCGATGCCGAGGCGGCGCCCGAATCAGCGCCCGAGCCTGTGCCATCCAAGAGCGTTGGCTGGATGCAGCGCCTCACCCCCTGGCGCGCCGACGGCCCCGCAGTGCCCGCGCCGCAGCGCGTGCCGTCGGTGCTGGACGTGGTGATGACCAGCGTCGCCATCATGCAGATGCGCATCACCCGCAGCCGCATGGCCGGCGATCCGCCCGAGATGGTGGTGGCGCCCGCGCTGTCCAGCCTGGGGCTGCTCGACTTTCACCGCGCCAGCGAGGCCATCGAAGAGGGCCGGCGCGCCGCCAAGGCCAGCCTGCCGCAGCTGCAGCGCTTTATGCGGTGATACTCCTTATTTAATAGCTAGTACCGCTTTGTACATAAGCGCTATCGGCCATTTTTATACTGTTTTTCATGTCTGTTTTTGAACCCCCGCGCACCCGCTGGGCTGCGCTGCGTTCGGCGCTGGACCGCTTGCTGCGCCGGCCCGAGCGGCTGGTTTCGCTGCACAGTCTGGCGTGGCTGCTGGCCGCCTTGCCGCTGGCGCTGCTGCTGTATGCGGTGGCGCTGGTGCCCTTTACGCCGGGTATCAGCGACATCCGCAAGGCCAAGAGCGAGCTGCCCGCGCAACTCATGTCGGCCGACGGCAAGCTGCTGGCCGAATACCGCTGGGCCAACCGCGAGTGGGTGGCGCTCGAGCAGATTTCACCGCATGTGGTCAATGCGCTCATCGCCACCGAAGACCACCGCTTCTACAGCCACTGGGGCCTGGACTGGCGGCGCACGGCGTCGTCGGTGGTGTTCACGCTGCGGGGCGACACGCAGGGCGGCTCGACCATCACGCAGCAGCTGGCGCGCAATCTTTTCCCTGAGGAAATCGGCCGCTCGCGCACCCTCACGCGCAAGCTCAAGGAGGCGATCACCGCCTTCAAGATCGAGGCGTCTTACACCAAGCCCGAGATTCTGGAGACCTACCTCAACACCGTGCCGTTTCTGTACAACGCCTACGGAATCGAGATGGCCGCGCGCACGTATTTCGACAAGTCGGCCGACCAGCTCAACGTGCTGGAAAGCGCCACGCTGATCGGCATGCTCAAGGGCACGGCCTACTACAACCCGGTGCTCAACCCCGAGCGCGCCAAGGCGCGGCGCAACACCGTGCTGTCGCAAATGCTCAAGCGCGGCAAGCTGGAGCAAAAGCAGTTCGATGCGCTGCAAAAGCGCCCGCTGCGCGTCAACTTCGAGCGCCAGACCGAGGTGATGGGGCCCGCGCCGCACTTTGCGGTGCAGTTGCGCAAGCAGCTGATCGAATGGGCCGACAGCAAGGGCTACAGCCTGTATTCCGACGGCCTGGTGATTCGCACCACCATCGATTCGCGCCTGCAGGCCTATGCCAACCAGGCCGTGGCGCGCCAGGGCCGCCAGCTGCAGGGCGTGGCCGATGCGGCCTGGGCCCGGCGCGATGGCTGGACGGCGCGCAACCCGCTGGTGCCAAGCCTGGTGCGCGAGTCGCCCGAGTACCGCGCTGCTGCGGCCAGGCAAGACGCCCCGCCGCCCGACGAAATCCTCGAAGGCCTGCTGGCCGACGCCGCCTTCATGCGCAAACTGCGCAACGAGAAAACACGGGTGCAGGCCGGCTTTCTGGCGCTGGACCCGCGCAACGGCCATGTCCGCGCCTGGGTGGGCAGCCGCGACTTTGCCCAAGACCCTTTCGATCATGTGCAGGCGGCACGCCGCCAGCCCGGCTCCACCTTCAAGCCCTTTGTGTATGGCGCGGCCTTTGCGCAGGGTGCGCTGCCCACCGATACGCTGATGGACCAGGCGGTCGAGATTGCGTTGGGGGGCGGTAATGTGTGGCGCCCCAGCGATGGCGGCCCGCCCAGTGACGAGCCCATGACGCTGCGCGATGGCCTGGCCTATTCGAAGAACACCATCACGGCGCAACTCATGCAACGGGTGGGGCCGGCCAAGGTGGCCGAGCTGGCCCGCGCCATGGGCGTGCGCCAGAGCGCGCTCGACGAAGTGCCCGCGCTGGCCTTGGGCACCAGTCCCGTGACCTTGAAGGAAATGGTGGCCGCCTACGGCACCATCGCCAGTGCCGGCCAATACCACGCGCCAGTGCTGGTCACCCGCATCGAAGACCGCCATGGCAATCTGCTGGAGGCCTTTGCCGACACCGCGCCCGAGCAGGTGCTGCCCCTGGATGCCGCGCAAACCCTGCGCGATGCCCTGCGCGGCGTGATCGACAAAGGCACGGGTGCGGCCATCCGTGCGCGCTACGGCATCCGTGCCGACGTGGCGGGCAAGACCGGCACCACCCAGGACAACGCCGACGGCTGGTTCATCCTGATGCACCCGCAACTGGTGGCGGGTGCCTGGGCCGGCTTCAACGACGGCCGCATCACGCTGCGCAGCGACTACTGGGGCCAGGGCGCGCACAGCGCGCTGCCGATGGTGGGCGACTTTGTACAGCAGGCGCTGCGCAGCCGGATCATCGATGCCGGCGAGCGTTTCACGGACCAAGAGCAGGTCAGCCCGCTGGGCCGTGCGCTGGAGGGAGTGCGCGGCTGGTGGAACGGCCTGTTCGGTCCCGACGCGGCACCACCCACGCCGGCCCCGCCAGAGCCGCGCCGCGCGCCCGCGCCGCCGCCCCAGATGGCGGAGCCCCCCGAACTGACGCCACTGCCCGACGCCAGCCCCCAGGCGCCGGAGCTGCGCATACCCGATGTGGTGCTTACGCCTACGCCCCCGCCATCGGACCCGGTGGAGCCGGGCAGGGGGGTGGACCGGCCCGGTCCCATGGGAGGCAACCCGCCGCTGGTGATGGAAAGCCCGCCCTGAACCTGCTTGCTTGTGCGATGCGGCGGTGAACTCGTCCGAGGTCCGCCGCCACCGCGTGGTGCTGGTCCAGTCATGGCCAGCGACAGGCCAACTTCCTCATGCCGCCTGGCGTTGCAGGTTTTCCGGGCTATTGGTTCCGCTGCGCAACAACGCCATCAAGTGCCCTGCGTCCATGCACTGCACCAGCGTCTGACTCTGGTTGGCCCGGATCAGATGGGTGATGAGTTGACCTTGCTGTCCAGGCATGGCGGGGGCTTTAATGATTTGGTCGCGTGCAAAGGCGGTGACACCATGCAGCTCGCTCACCAGCAGGCCTGTGCGGCGGCCACCGTGCTGCAGCACGATGACCTGGCTTTCCTGCGTGATTTCGGAGGGTTGGCCGCGCAGCAGATGGCCCAGGTCGAACACCCAGACGTAACCGGTGATGCTGTCATGGGCCTTGCGTGCCAGCGCGCCAACACAATAGGGCTGGCGGCCCGCCGACACCGGGGCGATGGCGCTGGCGCTCTGCGCTTCCAGCACCGATCCGGCGTCCAGCGCGAACAGTGCGGAATCGACAAAGAAGGTGGCCATTTCCTGGCCATCCAACGCAGTGGACATGGATTGCAGTGCGGTGCGCTGGCGTTGCGCGGCATCGAGTGCACCGTTTTGTACGGCGCCGAGCGACTCGAAGGACAGCGCCAGCACATCGTCGCGGTAGCCGTCGCTGACCTTGAACTCGCGGTAGCCGTTGGACGCCGAGCAGCCGACGATGCAGTAATGGCCGTCGTGCACCATGGCGCGCGACACGCTCGCGCCACGGCCCTGCTGCAGCATCTCGGGGGGCAATGGCAGGGTGCTGCCGACGGCACGGTGCGGGTCGGTGCTGGCCAGCACCAGGCCTTGGCGATCGATAAACACCGTGCGGGTGCCTGGCTTGTCGGCCGTGGCGCCGCGCAGCATGGCGTCCAATTCGGCGGCTGCATTAAAGACGATGCCTATGCCGCCCACCACCGTCTGGTCGTTGCCCGGCGCGCGGATGGCTGCGTGGTAGATGTAAGTGGCCTGGCCATCGCACAGTGGCGAGGGCTGCCAGGGGGTGGCGTAGTAAGACTGGGTATCGGGCAGCGCCAGCACGGCGGCCAGCGTCGCGGCATCCACATGGCTACCCAGCACAGAGCTGCCGTCCCCGCTGCAAGGCCGGCTGGCGGCGACGATCCGGCCCTGGCAGTCATACACCACGAGGCGGGTGTACACGGTGTAGAGCGCGTTGATGTGCTCCAGAATCTGATGGATCTGCTGCCAGTCGCCCGTATCGGGCTGGGCCAGGGCGGCACGCAACTCGGGTGTGTGCGCCCACCAGCGGCAATCGTTGGCCCGCTCATACAGATTGCGGTCCAGCAGATCTACCAGCAGGCGGGTGAGGAGTTCGCTGTCGCGCATGCGTGAGCTGAGCACGGTGTCGTACAGGTCGCGGATGGACTGGGTGAATACCTCGTTGGTGCGTGCGCCGGTTTCACCAATCTGCTCCAGCACGGCCTTGAGCTGGTGCTGGCCGCCGCGCTCGCCGGCTGTCATGACCTGGCCGTTCCACACCACACGACGAATGGTGTCCGCTGCGGTGACGATTTCGTGCAATGGCGGGCAAAAGCTTTGTGCATGTGCCAGCAGGCCCTGGGCGATGGCCGGCTCCAGGTTGTCAAGAGCGCGGCCCTGCTTACGGGAAAACGCCAGTTCGATGGGCACCATGACCTGGCCCTTCCAGCCCGCCGGGCCGGGATAACCCTGGTAGCCCTGTGCCGCAACAGTCTGCACCAGGTAAGTGCGGCCGCTGCGCACCAGCAATTGCGGCGCACCTTCCTGGTTCACCGGGACCGGTGCGCCGACCGAAATCCACAGAGGGTCGCCGCTGGCAATCACGCGGTGCTCGCCATCGAGCAGCAACGCAATGCTGCGACGGTCTTCGTTGGCGCGGGAGTGGAAGATGCCTTCCATTTCGCCCTGGAAGGCAAAGCTCAGGCACAGCACGCCCACGGGTTCGCCGGTGAGCGGGTCAAGCATGCGGTGCGAGTAAATCAGGGCCCGCTCTTTGCCGGGGCGCAGGCTGGTGGGGCGGAAGGTTTCCACGTAGCCCTGGTGTTGCAGGGTTTGCGCGATCAGCGGGTCGTGGCTGCCTTCCACGGGCGAGTCTTCGTCAATCTGCGCCAGCACATTGCCGTCGCGGTCGAGCAGCAAGATTTCGTCATACACCGTGTACTTGTTGCGGTACTCGCGCAAGCGCTCCAGCACGGGGGCAGGGTCGCTGTCCAGTCCCGCCACAAAGCGGCACAGTTCCTGGTCCGTGGCCAGAAACCCCACGTCAGCCGTGCGTTCATAGAGGTTGCGCACCACGATGTCGATCACATGGCGGGCGCTGGTGCCGATTTCCGCCATGACTTCGCTGATCGATTCGTGCACCAGCGAGCTCACCAGATCGCGCTCCAACCGTTGAAATCCGGCGCGTGTGGCCGCCATCATCGGCAAGATGCTGTGGGCCTCCTCGGGGCAATTCATCTTGGCCGAAGATTCGATCAGGCGCCACATCAGGTTGAGCTCACGCAGCGAGTTTTCGCACCGCAGCACATCCCGCATGAAGGGCATGAACATATCGGTGTCGACGCTGGTGTTGGTTGCCACGCGCATTGGCAGTCCTCCTTTTTTGGCTCAAGACCGCGAGGTCAGGGCTTGGTTACTTGTTGACATAAGTCAAGCAATAACCAGGCCTGAGCGTTGCAGATTGGCAAGGAGTCATGGCCAATGAAAACGGCCGCTGTATGCACAGCGGCCGTTGGAGCACCAGAAGGCTTTGGAAGGCGTTGCCTGGCGCGGCGAAACTACTCCACGTCGATGCAGTGCAGTCCGAAGCTGCCACGGCGCCGGTCGGCAAAGTAGGCCTCCAGCGTTTCCTTCACGGTGCGAAACGCCAGCTCGTCCCAGGGCACGTCGGCTTCGGTGAACAGGCGCGCCTCGATGGTTTCATAGCCGGGGTTGAACTGGTCGCTGAGCAGCCGGGCGCGATAAAAAAGGTGCACCTGGCCCACGCGGCGCACGTTCAGCAGGCTGAACAGCGGCCCCATTTCGATCTGGGCGCCGGCCTCTTCGTCGGTTTCACGGGCTGCGCCCTGGGCGGTGGTTTCATCGAGTTCCATGAACCCGGCGGGCAGCGTCCATTTGCCCCAGCGCGGCTCGATGTTGCGTTTGCACAGCAGCACGCGGCCATCGGCGAACTCGGGCACGGTGCCCACCACGTTCAGCGGGTTCTCGTAGTGCACGGTGTGGCAGGCAGGGCACACGGCGCGCTGCTTGGTGTCGCCGTCGTCGGGCAGGCGGTAAACCACGGCCGTGCCGCATTCGCGGCAGTGTTTGATGGGGCTGCGCAAGGTCATGCAGAGAATATAGGTAAAACAGGCCGCTAGCGCTTATGGATAAAGCGCTAGCAGCTATGAAAAGTGAAGTAAATGCGGGCGCTTTCTGGCTGGCTACACCACGCTCAGGCGCAGCGTGGGCAGGCCGTCCACAGCGCCTTCCAGCGTGTCGCCGCGCACCACGGCGCCCACGCCTTCGGGGGTGCCGGTGTAGATCAGGTCGCCGGGGGCCAGCTCCCAGGCGGCCGACAGGTGCTCGATGGTTTCGGCAATGTTCCAGATGAGCTGGGACACGTTGCTGCGCTGGCGGTCGGCGCCGTTGACCTGCAGCCAGATGGCGGCTTGGGCGACGTCGCCCGCCTGCGCGGCCGGGGTGATGGGTCCGATGGGGGCGCTGGCGTCAAAGCCCTTGCCGATGCACCAGGGGCGGCCCTGCTTTTTCATGTCGTTTTGCAGGTCGCGGCGCGTCATGTCCAGGCCCACGGCGTAGCCGTAGATGTGTTGCAGCGCATCGGCGGCTTTGATGTTTTTTCCGCCCTTGCCAATGGCCACCACGAGTTCGATCTCGTGGTGCAGGTTGGCCGTGAGGCTGGGGTAGGGCAGCTGGCCGGTTTCGCCGGCGTTGACCACCACGATGGCGTCGGCCGGTTTCAGGAAGAAAAACGGTGGCTCGCGGCCGGAGAAGCCCATTTCCTTGGCGTGTTCTTCGTAGTTGCGGCCCACGCAATAGATGCGGTGCACCGGAAAACGGTCGTCGGAGCCTACAACAGGCACGCTGGCCACGGGCGCGGGAGAAAAAACATAGCTCATGTTTGGTCTTTCTTCTACAGGAGGGAGCAACGATGCGGGGGCGTTGGCGCGATGGCAGACGGTGGTGCAGTTGCACTGTGGCGCCGCCCTGCAGCAGTGTGCCACGGGGGCCGCCAGTCTGCTGGTGGGGCGCTACACTCGCGCCCATGGCACAGAGCTTCGATTTGCATCAGGCGCCAGGCCACCTTGTCCGGCGTGCGCACCAGCGCGCCGTGGCGCTTTTCATGGAAGAAACGGCCGGTTTTGACGTGACCCCGGTGCAGTTCGCCATCCTGAACGAATTGATCAACCAGCCCGGTGCGGACCAGGTGACGCTGGCCGCCCGCGTGGCACTGGATGCCGCCACATCGGGATCGGTGATCGGCCGCCTGGAGGCGCGTGGCTGGATCCGGCGGGTGCCCGACGCGCGGGATCGGCGGCGCAAGCTCTTATGGGTTACGCCGGCCGGCGCGGCAGTGGCACTGCAGTTGCGCGCCAATGCCCAGCGGGTGCAAGAGCGCCTGATGGCGCCGCTGTCGCAAGCCGAGGTGGGGCAGCTCCAGGCCCTGCTGACCAAGCTGGTGTGCGGCCCGGCAGTGCCGGGCAATGTCGGTGCCCCGCACCCGCCGCTTTCTGATTTACCTCTGCTCTCCAACCCATGAAACTCTTCAGCTATTTCCGTTCATCGGCTTCGTTTCGTGTGCGCATCGCGCTGCATTACAAGGGGCTCGACTACGACTACATCCCGGTGCACCTGGTGCGCGGCGAGCACCACGACCCGGCCTATACCGGCCGGGTGGGTGACGCGCTGGTGCCCACCTTGCTGACCGACGATGGCGTGGCGCTGTCTCAGTCCATGGCCATCATCGAATACCTCGATGAAACCCATCCCACGCCGCCCTTGCTGCCCGCCGAGCCGCTGGCCCGCGCCCATGTGCGGGCATTGGCCCAGATGGTGGCGTGCGAGATGCACCCGCTGAACAACCTGCGGGTGCTGAAATATCTGGTGCACGAGCTGAAGGTGGACGAAGCCGGCAAGAACGCCTGGTACATCCACTGGGCCCGCAGCGGGCTGGAGGCGTTCGAGCGCCAGTTGGTGGTGCTGGCGCAGCAGCGCGCCACGCAGGGGCTGGCGCCTTCGGTGTATTGCTGGGGCGATGCACCCACGCTGGCCGATTGCTGCCTGGTGCCGCATGTCTTCAATTGCCAGCGCTTCAACGTCAACCTGGAAGGGGTGCCGCTGACCATGGCGGCCTTCGCCGCCTGCATGGCGCTGCCCGCATTCCAGCAGGCACAGCCCTCGGCCTGCCCGGACCACCAGCCTTGAACAAGCCATGAACCAGCCCCCCGGCATAGGCCACGTCGACTGGCTGCAGCCGCAGTGGCCCGCGCCTGCCGGTGTGCACGCCCTGTGCACCACGCGGGCTGGCGGTGTCAGCAGCGGCCCCTATACCAGCCTGAACCTGGGCAGCCATGTGGGTGATGCGCCAGGGGCCGTGCTGGCCAATCGGCAGCGACTCCAAGCGGCGGTGCAAGGCGCCTCACCGGGCGCCCGGGCGGTGTTTCTGAACCAGGTGCATGGCACGGTGGTGGCCGATATCGACCCTGCAACGCCCGATGGCACCGAGGCCGACGCCTGTGTGGCCACGCAGCCGGGCGCGGTCTGCACCATCATGGTGGCCGATTGCCTGCCCGTGCTGCTGGCGCATGGCTCGGGCGCGATGGTGGGCGCGGCCCACGCGGGCTGGCGCGGGCTGGCGGGAATGGACGGGACGGGTGTTCTGGAAGCGGTTTTTGAGCGTTTTAAGGCTCTAGCCCATACAGATAAAGCGCTAGCAGCTATCAAAAATGAATCGACTGAAACGATAGCCGCCCACACCATGGCGTGGCTGGGGCCCTGCATCGGCCCCACTGCCTTTGAGGTGGGGGCCGAAGTGCGCGAAGCGTTTTGTCAGCACCACCCGGCGGCCCAGGCCTGCTTTGTGCCGCAAGGCCAGGGCAAGTTTCTGACCGATCTGGCGGGGTTGGCGCGGCTGCGGCTGCGTGCACTGGGTGTCACGCAGATCTTTGGCAACGACAGCACTGCGCCCTGGTGCACCGTGGGCAATGCCTCACGGTTCTTTTCGTACCGGCGCGACCAACGGGTCCTGGGCGGCAGCGGCCGCATGGCCGCCTGCATCTGGCGCGACGCAAGTAGCAGCTGACGGCAACTTGGGCAAAGGCTCCACTGGCGACGCAATGGGCGCGGGCGCTTGCTGCGCCGCCTGCTGCGCGTCGTAGGCGGCTTGCTCGGGCTGCTCGCGCGCCTTGATGGCCCGCTTGCGCCCGGGGGTGCCCAGGATGTACGCCACGATGCCCATCGGCAGCAGGCCATACAGCACAAACGTGACCAACGCACCCAGCAGGCTACCGGTGCTGCTGGTGGCTTCAGCGACGGCCATCATGAGGGTGACATACAGCCAGGCGATGATGACAAGGTACATAAGCAGAAGAGACAAAGACGCTGGTGAACGTTGCCTTGCGGCACCATGTGGGCAACAATGGTGCAAAAGCCCATGCAGTGCGACCGCCCCACCATTGAGGAGACAACATGAATTCTGAAGCACTTTGGGCCCAAGGCGCCCAGCAATTCCAGCAGATTTTCGGTGACAGCTGGACGAAAGCGTTGCAGTCTTTTCAATCTGCTGAAACGGCGGGGCGCCTTCCGGGGGGCGCCCCCGTGCAGTTTTCTTCGACCAAGCTGCAGGCGCTGCAACAGCAGTATCTTCAGGATGCCAAGGAACTGTGGGCCCAGGGCTTGCAGGCCACACCCGAAATCAAGGACCGGCGTTTCACGGGCGATGGCTGGGCCAGCAACCCGGTGGCGGCTTTTTCGGCTGCAGCTTACCTGCTCAACGCACGCACCTTGATGGGCCTGGCCGACGCCGTGGAGTCCGACGAAAAAACCAAGGCCCGCATCCGTTTTGGCGTGGAGCAATGGATGGCCGCCATGGCACCCAGCAACTTCCTGGCCTTCAACGCCGAAGCGCAAAAGAAAGCCATCGAGACCAAGGGTGAGAGCATTGCCAAAGGCATGCAAAACCTGCTGCACGACATCACCCAGGGCCATGTGTCGATGACCGACGAAAGCCTGTTCGAGGTGGGCCGCAACGTGGCCACTACCGAAGGCGCCGTGGTGTTTGAAAACGAGCTGTTTCAGCTGCTCGAATACAAGCCCCTGACCGCCAAGGTGTACGAGCGCCCGTTCCTGCTGGTGCCGCCTTGCATCAACAAGTTCTACATCCTCGACCTGCAGCCCGAGAACTCGCTGATCCGCTACGCCGTCGAACAAGGCCACCGCACCTTTGTGGTGAGCTGGCGCAACCCCGATGACAGCCTGGCCCACAAGACCTGGGACGACTATGTGGAAGACGGTGCCATGGCCGCCATCGACGTGGTGCAGAACATTACCGGCGCCGAGCAGGTCAACGCCCTGGGTTTTTGCGTGGGTGGCACCATCCTGAGCAATGCCCTGGCGGTGCTGGCCGCGCGTGGCGATGATCCTGTGGCCAGTGCCACCTTTCTCACCACGCTGATCGACTTCACCGACACCGGCATCCTCGACGTGTTCATCGACGAGGCTTTCGTGAAGTTCCGCGAAATGCAGCTGGGCAAGGGCGGGCTCATGAAGGGGCAGGACCTGGCCTCGACCTTCAGTTTTCTGCGACCCAATGATCTGGTGTGGAATTACGTGGTGGGCAACTACCTCAAGGGCGAAACGCCGCCACCATTTGACCTGCTTTACTGGAACAGCGACAGCACCAATCTGCCCGGGCCGTTCTACGCCTGGTATCTGCGCAATTTCTATCTCGAAAACAACCTGGTCAAGCCCGGCAAGCTCATCGTGTGCGGCGAGAAGATGGACCTCGCCAACCTCACGCTGCCGGTCTATATCTATGGCTCGCGCGAAGACCACATCGTGCCCATCAACGCCGCCTATGCGTCCACCCAGGTGCTTCCCGGCAAAAAGCGCTTTGTGATGGGCGCTTCGGGTCACATTGCCGGTGTTATCAACCCACCCGCTAAAAACAAGCGCAGCCACTGGATTCGCGCCGACGGCAAGCTGCCCGCCACCCTTGACCAATGGCTGGAAGGCGCCACCGAGCACCCTGGCAGCTGGTGGACCGACTGGTCCGGCTGGCTCAAGGGCCACGCTGGCAAGCAGATTGCGGCCCCCAAGGCATACGGCAAGGGCACCCGGTTCAAGGCCATCGAGCCGGCACCGGGCCGCTACGTCAAGCAAAAAGCCTGAGTTCAAGTGCAGCGAGAATTTCACAACAACAACGCCGGGGCGCAAGCTGGGTCCCGCACCGATCCACCTCGAAAGGACTTTCCATGGAAGACATCGTCATTGTTTCAGCTGCCCGCACCGCCGTGGGCAAATTTGGTGGCGCACTGGCCAAGACGCCGGCCACCGAACTGGGTTCCATCGTCATCCGCGAGGCCATCGCGCGTGCCGGGCTTTCATCCGACCAGATCGGTGAAGTCATCATGGGCCAGGTGCTGGCAGCCGGCGTGGGCCAGAACCCGGCGCGCCAGGCTTCCATGAAGGCCGGCGTGGCCAAGGAAACACCGGCCCTCACCATCAACGCCGTGTGCGGCTCGGGCCTGAAGGCGGTGATGCTGGCGGCCCAGGCTGTGGCCTGGGGCGACAGCGAGATTGTGGTGGCCGGTGGCCAGGAAAACATGAGCCTGGCGCCCCATGTGCTCAACGGCTCGCGCGACGGCCAGCGCATGGGCGACTGGAAGCTGATCGACTCGATGATCGTCGATGGCCTGTGGGACGTGTACAACCAGTACCACATGGGCATTACCGCCGAAAACGTGGCCAAGGCCTACGGCATCACCCGCGACATGCAGGACGCCCTGGCCTTGGGTAGCCAGCAAAAGGCCGCCGCCGCGCAAGACGCGGGCAAGTTTGCCGACGAGATCGTGGGTGTGAGCCTGGCCCAGAAAAAGGGCGACCCCATCCTGTTCAATGCCGACGAATACCTGAACCGCAAGACCAGTGCCGAAGTGCTGGCCGGTCTGCGCCCGGCCTTCGACAAGGCCGGCACCGTGACGGCGGGCAATGCCTCGGGCATCAACGATGGCGCCGCTGCCGTGGTGGTGATGAGCGCCAAGAAGGCCGCTGCCCTGGGCCTCAAACCCTTGGCCCGCATTGCCGCCTTTGGCACCAGCGGCCTGGACCCGGCCACCATGGGCATGGGCCCCGTGCCTGCCTCGCGCAAGGCCCTGCAGCGCGCGGGCTGGAACGCTGCCGATGTGGACCTGTTCGAACTGAACGAGGCCTTCGCCGCGCAAGCCTGCGCCGTGAACAAGGAACTGGCCATCGACCCGGCCAAGGTCAACGTGAACGGCGGCGCCATTGCCATTGGCCATCCCATCGGCGCCTCTGGTTGCCGCATCCTGGTGACGCTGCTGCACGAAATGCAACGCCGCGATGCCAAAAAGGGCCTGGCTGCACTGTGCATTGGCGGGGGCATGGGCGTTTCGCTGGCGCTGGAGCGCTGAAAGAAGTCTGGATGCCTGCGCGGTCAGCTATGTGCTGAACAGGCGCCCCCTCAAAAAGCCGCGTACCACGCGGCTTTTTTCTTTTCTGTCTTGATTGAACTCAATGGTTGCATAAATACCAAAGAGTTACAATACACACATATTGGTGCAAATCAGGAATCTATGTCGAATCTATCCCACTCCCCACAGTCCGAAAAGTCCGTATCGCAGGGTCTGGACAGCGCCATGCTGGGCGACCGCGTCATGCTGGTGGCCATTGCGCTCAGTGCCATTGCCGCGGTGGTGCTGGGGCTGAGGTTTGTGGATTCGGCGCTGGCTCTGGTGGCCTCGGGGGGGCTGGTGCTGATCGCTGGCGCTGCCTATGCCTTGGCGCGGAGCACGCTGGCATCCCGTCTGGTGCTGGCGTTAGTCCAGGTGGGCCTGGTGGCCCTGCATATCCAGCTCGCTCAGGGCATGCTGGAGTTTCACTTTGGCGTGTTCGTCACACTGGCCTTGCTGCTGGTGTATCTGGACTGGCGCCCCATTGTGTGGGCTGCACTGCTATTTGCCGTGCACCATGTGCTTTTCGACCGCCTGCAGGCGGCGGGCTTTGGTGTGTACTGCATGACCAGCCCTGACTTTGCCCGGGTGGTGCTGCACGCGGTGTATGTGGTGATACAGACGGTGCTGGAAGTTATCCTTGCGGTGAACATGGGACGCACGGCCCGCGAGTCGCTGGAGCTGCAGCGCCTTTCGGCGGCCATGGTGCGCGGCAACCAGATTGCGCTGGATGTCACCCACATTGCCGTGGAAACGCCGGGTGGGATGGCGCTCAAGCAGGCGCTGGAGCGCATGCACGAGACGGTGGCTACCGTTCAGGAGGCGGCCACCAGCATGGCGCTGGCCTGCCAGGAGATTGCCATGGGCGCGCAAGACCTTTCGGTGCGCACAGAAGACACCGCCGGCAGCCTGCAGGCAACTTCCGCCAACATGGAGCAACTCACCGGCACGGTGCGCCAGTCCGCCAACGCGTCCGAACAGGCCAATGCCCTGGCGGTTTCGGCTGCAGACGTGGCCCGGCACGGTGGCGACGTGGTGGGGCGCGTGATTCACACGATGCGCGAGATCAACGAAGGTTCGGCCCGGATTGCCGACATCACGGGCGTGATCGACTCCATCGCCTTCCAGACCAACATTCTGGCGCTCAATGCCGCCGTGGAAGCGGCCCGCGCGGGCGAACAGGGGCGCGGGTTCGCGGTGGTGGCCTCCGAGGTGCGCAGCCTGGCCCATCGCTCGGCCCAGGCGGCCCGTGAGATCAAGTCACTCATCGAGAGCTCGGTGCAAAAGGCCTCGGCCGGTGGCCAGCTGGCCGATGATGCCGGCCGCACCATGTCGCAGATTGTGGGTTCGGTGCAGCAAGTCAGTGCAATGATGGGCGAGATCCACGCGGCGGCGCGTGACCAATCAACCGGCATCGCGCAGATCAATCAGGCGGTCGGCCAGCTGGACCAGATGACGCAGCAGAACGCGGCGCTGGTAGAGCAATCCGCCGCTGCCGCGGGCACGGTGACGGAGCAGGCCCAGCGCCTGGCCCAGGTAGTGGCAGTTTTTGCTCTGGTGCGCAGCGCATGAGCAGGCACGGCCACGGGTGTTGGCCTGATATCATTGCCCAATGAAACCAACTGTATTCGCCCAACCCTTTGAGCCCTTGGGCTGCCGTGCCTGCCGTGACAAGACGCAGCTTCCGTTCGATTTCACGATGGCGTTCCAGCCCATCATGGACCTGCAGACCGACCGCCCGTTTGCCTATGAAGCGCTGGTGCGGGGTGTCGATGGACAGTCGGCAGCCACCGTGCTGTCCTGGGTGGATGACACCAACCGCTACCGGTTTGACCAGGCTTGCCGGGTGAAAGCCATCGAACTGGCATCGCGCCTGGGGCTGGCCGCCTTGCCGGGGTGTCGCCTGAGCATCAACTTTCTGCCCAACGCCGTGTACCGGGCCGAGACCTGCATCCGGGCCACCATGGAAGCGGCCAAGGAGTTTGATTTTCCGCACGACCGCATCATGTTTGAGGTAACTGAAGGTGAGCAGGTGACCAACGGTGCCCACCTCAAATCCATCTTCAACGAATACCGCCGCCAGGGCCTGATCACGGCGATCGATGATTTTGGCGCGGGCTACGCGGGGCTGAACATGCTGGTTCAGTTCCAGCCCCATGTGCTGAAGATCGATATGGAATTGATCCGCAACATTGACCAGGATCCAGTGCGCCAGGCCATCGTGTCCGGCATTGCGCTGGTCTGCGAGCGCCTGGGCATTGACATCGTGGCCGAAGGCATCGAGACGACGCAAGAGTCCGAGCACCTGCGCTCGGCGGGGATTCATTACCAGCAAGGCTATCTTTTTGCCAAGCCGGGCTGGGAGACGTTGCCGCTGGCCAGCGGCAACGCTTGAAGCGGGCGCGCCTGACTCCTGTCTCCCTGGCGCGGCTGCGGCGGATGGCTGCACTCTGCGCTCGCTCCATACCGTGAGTACAGGCGGGTATGGGTGGACCGGGGCGGTCTTGCAAAAAAATGGGCGCTTCAGTGTTTTCCTTCACTGCATTGCCTCAATTCTTGGGTAGAGTGGCACGGAGCACATTACAACCAGGAGAAATCACATGAGCAAGAAAGTAGCGTATGTCACCGGCGGCATGGGCGGCATTGGCACCGCCATCTGCCAGCGTTTGCACAAAGAGGGGTTCACCGTCATCGCCGGCTGCGGCCCCACGCGCGACTTCACCAAGTGGCTCGACGAGCAAAAGGCCCTGGGCTACACCTTCTACGCGTCGGTTGGCAATGTGGGTGACTGGAATTCGACCGTGGAAGCCTTTACCAAGACCAAGGCCGAGCATGGTCCGATCGATGTGTTGGTGAACAACGCCGGCATCACGCGCGACCGCATGTTCCTCAAGATGACCCGCGAGGACTGGGATCAGGTGATCGAAACCAACCTCAACAGCATGTTCAATGTCACCAAGCAGGTGGTGGCCGACATGGTGGAAAAGGGCTGGGGCCGCATTATCAATATCAGCAGCGTGAATGGCGAAAAGGGCCAGGCAGGCCAAACCAATTACTCTGCCGCCAAGGCCGGCATGCATGGCTTTTCGATGGCGCTGGCGCAGGAACTGGCCACCAAGGGCGTCACGGTGAACACCGTGAGCCCGGGTTACATCGGCACCGACATGGTCAAGGCCATTCGCCCCGATGTGCTGGAAAAGATCGTGGCCACCGTGCCGGTCAAGCGCCTGGGCGAGCCCAGCGAGATTGCTTCCATCATCGCCTGGCTGGCATCGGACGAGGGTGGCTACGCCACCGGCGCCGATTTTTCCGTCAATGGCGGCTTGCACATGGGCTGATTCCGACCCGAAGCAAATAACAAAAAACCCCGCAATGCGGGGTTTTTTGTTGAGAGGAACATGGATGAAGGGGCTGCCGCCGCCATTTTGTGTGGGCGGCTGCCACGCCCTCAAAGGCGGGCCGGTGCGCGCTTGCGGTCGCGTTCGTCTTCGGGCCAGGCTGTCAAGATTGCGGTGGTATTCATACTGGAAAACTCCTGTGATGTACCAACAACGCGTTCGCTGGAGGCTTGGTTGACGTTCAAACGCAAAAAAATGCAACCAGATCACCCGTTATTCCTGCAAGAATTTTTGCTTCAAAGTTAATAGCTACCAGCGTCGGCCGCTATTGGTCAGAAAGCCAAAACAATCGCAGAAAATCACAAGAATTTACGTGTCAGGCGCTGGCGCTGGCGCCCATTTCTTCCAGTTCGGCGGAAATTTCCAGCCAACGCTCTTCCAGCCGTGCAGTTTCATCGTGGCCGGCTTTCAGGCGCCGGCCAAGGTCGGCGATTTCAGCCGGTGGCAGCGGCTGGGTGAGGCGCTGCTCCAAGTCGGCCCGCTCGGCCACCAGGGCAGATAAGCGCTGGTCGATCTTTTCAATTTCGCGTTTCAGGGGCCGGGTTCGTTCTGCCAGTTGCTGGCGTGCCTGGGCATCCTGCTTGCGCTGCTCCTTGGCGTCGATAGCAGGTTTTGCATCATTTTGGCCTTTTGCGCTTGCCTGGTCTGCGCGAGCAGCTATTGAAACAGGAGCAATGGCTGTGGCTGCCACGGCCGCAACAGGCGCCTGTGCTGCACCCGCCTTGAGCGCCGCGCTGTCGGCTGCGGCCTCCAGCTTGGCCAGTTCGCGCTGGCGCTTGGCTTCGTCCAGCAGGTAGCGCTGGTAGTCGTCGAGGTCGCCGTCAAATGGCCCCACGGCGCCGCGCCCGACCATCCAGAACTCGTCGCACACGGCGCGCAGCAGGGCGCGGTCGTGGCTGACCAGCATGACCGTGCCTTCAAACTCGTTGAGCGCCATCGACAGCGCCTCGCGCGTGGCCAGGTCCAGGTGGTTGGTGGGCTCGTCAAGCAGCAGCAGATTGGGGCGCTGCCAGACGATCATGGCCAGCACCAGGCGGGCTTTTTCGCCGCCGCTCATGCTGCCCACGCTTTGCTTGACCATGTCGCCAGTGAAATTGAACGTGCCCAGGTAGCTGCGCAGGTCTTGTTCGCGGCTCGGTTCGCGGCTGTTGGGGCCCAGCTCGCGCG
This sequence comes from Acidovorax sp. JG5, assembly GCF_017939685.1. Taxonomy (NCBI): domain Bacteria; kingdom Pseudomonadati; phylum Pseudomonadota; class Betaproteobacteria; order Burkholderiales; family Comamonadaceae; genus Acidovorax; species Acidovorax sp. JG5. Next base: position 41,880 of record NZ_JAGKSE010000010.1, on the reverse strand, counting down.
CCAGGCGGATCATGTGCTCCAGCGGGTTTTCGTGCGGGCGCAGCACGTCCAGTTCCTGCTGGGCAAAGTAGCCAATCGACAGGCCCTTGCCCTCGGTCACGGTGCCGGCCAGCGGCGCCATGGTGCGGGCAATGGTCTTGACCAGCGTGGACTTGCCCTGGCCGTTGGCGCCCAGAATACCGATGCGTTGGCCGGCCAGCACGCTGCGGCTGACGTTTTCCAAAATGGTGGTTTGCGCCCCGTCGTCCGAGCGGTAGCCAAACGCCGCATCGCTGATGGCCAGCATCGGGTTGGGCAGGTTGACCGGCTCCTTGAATTCGAAGGTGAATTCGGCGTCGGCCAGCACGGGCGCGATCTTTTCCATGCGGTCGAGCGCCTTGACGCGGCTTTGTGCCTGCTTGGCCTTGCTGGCCTTTGCCTTGAAGCGGTCGATGAACTTCTTGAGGTGGGCGATCTTTTCCTGCTGCTTGGAAAAGCTGGCCTGCTGCAATTCGAGCTGCTGGGCGCGCAGATCTTCAAACTTGCTGTAGTTGCCGCCGTAACGTGTGATCTGCGCGTTGTCGATGTGCATGGTGACGTTGGTCACGGCATCGAGGAACTCGCGGTCATGGCTGATGACGATCATCGTGCCTTCGTAGCGCTTAAGCCAGGCTTCGAGCCAGACCAGGGCATCGAGGTCCAGGTGGTTGGTGGGCTCGTCGAGCAGCAGCAGATCGGAGGGGCACATCAGCGCGCGGGCCAGCTGCAGGCGCATGCGCCAGCCGCCCGAGAAGCTGTTGACGGGTTTGTCGAGCTCGGACACCTTGAAGCCCAGGCCCAGGATGAGGGCCTGCGCGCGGGGCTCGGCGTCGTGCGCGCCGGCATCGGCCAGGTCGGTGTAGGCGTGGGCGATGGCCATGCCGTCGTCGTCGGCCTCGGCCTTGGCCAGCTGGGCCTGCAGGTCGGTCAGCCGCGTGTCGCCGGCCACCACGAATGCGGTGGCGGGCTCGTCGGTTTCGGGCATGTTCTGCGCTACTTGCGCCATGCGCCACTGCGTGGGGATGTAGCAATCGCCACCGTCTTCGTGCAGAGAGCCGTTGAGCAGGGCAAACAGGCTGGATTTGCCAGCGCCATTGCGCCCCACCAGCCCGACCTTTTCGCCGGGGTTGATGGTGGCGTTGACGCCATTGAGCAGCACCTTGGCGCCGCGGCGCAAGGTGACGTTTTTAAGAGTGATCATCAGGAAGAGAAAAATGCAACCAGGGCCTGGCGTGTGGCCAGCAGCACCTGGTCTTCGCCCGCGCTGGTGTCTATCCAGTACACGGGCAGCTGCCCGAAGGCGGCTTCAAAGTGGGAACGCTCGTTGCCGATTTCGAGCACGAGCACCGCATTTTCGCTCATGCGGGCGGGCGCATCGTGTAGCAGCTGGCGAATGAAGTCCATGCCATCGGCGCCGCCCGCCAGCGCCAGGGTGGGCTCGGCCCGGTATTCGGCGGGCAATTGCGCCATGCTGGCCGCGTTCACATAGGGCGGATTGCACAGAATCAGGTCCCAGGGACCGGGCAGTTGGGCCAGGCCATCCGACAACTGCAGCGTGACGCGGTCTTGCAGGCCATGCCGGTCCACATTGATGCGGGCCACGGCCAGGGCGTCGGGCGAAATGTCGGCGCCCGTGACCTCGATGTCGGGCCAAGCCATGGCCGCCAGCACGGCCAGGCTGCCGTTGCCGGTGCACAGGTCGAGCACGCGGCGCGTGTGCGCGCCCAAAAAATCGTCAATGCTGCCATCGGCCAGCAACTCGGCGATGAAGCTGCGCGGCACGATGGCGCGCTCGTCCACGTAAAACGGCACGCCTTGCAGCCAGGCCTCGCGGGTGAGGTAGGCGGCCGGCTTGCGGCTGCGAATGCGTTCATCAAAAAGTGTAGCTGCCTGCGCAAGTTCAGCGGGCGTTACAGGCCTATTTGCCATGGAATCGGGGCCGTCGCCGAGATCGCTGTCCAGCGGCAGGCCCAGGCGCCACAGGACCAGCCAGGCGGCTTCGTCGTGGGCATTGGTGGTGCCGTGCCCGAAGGCAACGCCCGCGGCGGTGAGTAGGTCGGAGCCGGACTGCACCAGCGCGGCCACGGTGCCGCCTTGCAGGGCGGGCAGGGTGGTGACGGTGCCGGTCATGCCGCGGTCGCCTGTGTGGCGTGCAGTGGGGCCGACAGTGTGGCAGCTGGCGCCGTGCCGGCCTGGCGGTTCAGGTTTTCGAGGGTGCGGCGGTAGATGTTCTTGAGGGGCTCGATGTCGGCCACCACCACATATTCGTCGATCTTGTGGATGGTGGCGTTGGGTGGGCCCAGTTCAATCACCTGCGGGCAGATCTGCGCGATGAAGCGGCCATCGCTGGTGCCGCCGGTGGTGGACAGCTCGGTGGTGATGCCGGTTTCGGCCAGGATGGCCTGCTGCACGGCCGTGACGAGCTCGCCCGGCGTGGTCAGAAAGGGCTGGCCGCCCAGCGTCCACTGCAGGTCGTATTCGAGGCTGTGGCGGTCGAGCAGGCTGTAGACGCGCTGCTTGAGCTTTTCGGCGGTGGATTCGGTGGAAAAGCGGAAATTGAAATCCACCACCACCTCGCCCGGGATCACGTTGGTGGCGCCGGTGCCGCCGTGCATGTTGCTGATCTGCCAGCTGGTGGGCGGAAAGAAGGCATTGCCCTGGTCCCATTCGGTGGCGGCCATTTCGGCCAGCGCGGGCAGGGCCTGGTGAATGGGGTTGCGGGCCAGTTGCGGGTAGGCGATGTGGCCCTGGATGCCGCGCACGGTGAGCTTGCCGCTGAGCGTGCCGCGCCGGCCGTTCTTGATCATGTCGCCCGTCTTTTCGACGGAAGTGGGCTCGCCCACGATGCAGTAGTCGAGCGGCTCGCCGCGCGCCTTGAGCTGCTCCACCACCACCTTGGTGCCGTCAATCGAAGGGCCTTCCTCGTCGCTGGTCAGCAGGAAGGCGATGGAAACCTGTGGATCGGGGTGGGCGGCCAGAAACTCTTCCACCGCCACGACGAAGGCGGCGATGGAGGTTTTCATGTCGCTGGCGCCACGGCCAAAGAGCTTGCCGTCCTTGTGCGTGGGCGTGAAGGGGTGGCTGCTCCACTGCGCCAGCGGGCCGGTGGGAACCACGTCGGTGTGCCCGGCAAATACTATGGTTTTTATAGCTTGCTGCGCAGGTGGTACAAGCGCTACAGGCCGTTTTGCCCATAAATTGCTGACGCGCAAGCCGTCGGGCCCGCTGTCCAGCCGCTCGCAGACAAAGCCCAGCGGGGCCAGGCGTGCCGCGAGCAGGTCAAGGCAGCCTGCGTCCTCCGGCGTGATGGAGGGCAGGGAGATGAGCTGTTCGGCCAGATGCAGGGTGCGGGACATCGGAAATTTCAGGAGAAACCGGGTCAGGCGGCTTTGACGTCCAGCACGATTTCGGTAAAGGAAGGTTGGTCGTCGGGGGTTTCCCGCGCCTCTTTTTGCGCCTTGGCGGCGTTGGCCGCCAGGGCGAAGTCGTTTTGCAGGCGCCACATCAGGTTGGTGGGCGAGTCGGCGTGGGCCAGGCCTTCCTTGCGGTCAACCTTGCCTTCCATGATGAGGCGGGCCAGGGCTTCCTCAAAGGTCTGCGAGCCTTCGGCCATGGATTTTTCCATGGCCTCCTTCACGCCCGAGAAGTTGCCTTTTTCGACCAGATCGGAAACCAGCTTGGTGTTGAGCATGACTTCCACTGCGGGCACGCGGCCACCGTCCACCGTGCGCACCAGGCGCTGGGACACCACCGCTTTGAGCGCCGATGCCAGGTCGCCCAGCATGGTCGGGCGCACCTCGACGGGGTAGAAGCTCAGGATGCGGTTGAGCGCGTGGTAACTGTTGTTGCCGTGCAGCGTGGCCAGGCACAGGTGGCCCGACTGCGCGTAGGCAATGGCGGCCGACATGGTTTCGCGGTCGCGGATTTCGCCGATCAGAATGACGTCTGGGGCCTGGCGCAAGGCATTTTTCAGCGCGGTCTGCAGCGACTGGGTGTCGTTGCCGATCTCGCGCTGGTTGACGATCGATTTCTTGTTCTTGAACTGGTATTCGACCGGGTCTTCGATCGTGAGGATGTGCCCGGTCAGCTGTTCGTTGCGGCTGTCGATGATGGACGCCAGCGTGGTGCTCTTGCCCGAGCCCGTGGCGCCCACCACCAGGATGAGGCCGCGCTTTTCCATGATCAGCTCGCGCAGCACGGGCGGCAGGCCCAGCGTGTCAAACACCGGAATCTGTTGCGTGATGAAGCGGATCACCACCGCGTAGCTGCCGCGCTGGCGCATGGCGCTGATACGGAACCGGCCCACACCGGTCAGTGGCACGCCCATGTTGAGCTCGCCGGTTTCTTCGAGCTCTTCGATGCGGTCTGGTGGCACCACCTCGGAGAGCAGGTTGCGCGGCGCGTCGGGCGGCAGGATCTGGTTGTTGATCGGCACGCATTCGCCATTGATCTTGATCAGCGCCGGGGCATTGGCCGACAGAAAGACATCGGAGGCCTTTTTCTCCGCCATCAGGCGAAGAATGCGTTCCATCGTGCTCATGGTGTTTCCCCCGTGCTGTTCGTATCGGTTGCGGCGCTGATCGCGCTGGCGTGCATGCGCGACCGCGCTCAGTCGCGCAGCAGGTCGTTGATGCTGGTCTTGGAGCGGGTCTGCGCATCCACCTGCTTGACGATGATGGCGGCGTACATGCTGTAGGGCGCGCCATTGGCCGCCGTCTTGGGCAGGTTGCCGCTCACCACCACCGAGCCCGACGGCACGCGGCCGTAGCTGATCTCGCCGGTGGCGCGGTTGAAGATGGGGGTGCTCTGGCCCAGATACACGCCCATGCCCAGCACCGAGTTTTCTTCGACGATCACGCCTTCAACCACTTCGGAGCGGGCGCCGATGAAGCAGTTGTCTTCAATGATGGTGGGGTTGGCCTGCAGGGGTTCCAGCACGCCGCCCAGGCCCACGCCACCGGACAGGTGCACGTTCTTGCCCACTTGCGCGCAGCTGCCCACGGTGGCCCAGGTGTCCACCATGGTGCCTTCATCGACATAGGCGCCGATGTTCACGTAGCTGGGCATCAGGATCGCGCCCTTGGCAATAAAGCTGCCGCGCCGCGCCACGGCCGGGGGCACCACGCGCACGCCGGTGGCGGCCATTTCCTGGGGTGAGAGGTGGGCAAACTTGGTGGGCACCTTGTCGTAGAAGGCCAGGTCGCCCGACTGCATGATTTCGTTGTCTTTCAGGCGGAAGGACAGCAGCACGGCCTTCTTGATCCACTGGTGCACGGTCCACTGGCCCACGCCTTCGCGGGTGGCTACGCGCAGCTTGCCATTGTTCAGTTCGGCAATCACATGCTCGACGGCATCGACGATTTCCTTGGGGGCCGCTGCGGGCGAAAGGCTGGTGCGGTTGTCCCAGGCGTTGTCGATGAGGGTTTGGAGTTGTTGGGTCATGGTGTCAGGCAGTACGGGATTGGATGAATTGGACGATGCGCAGCGCGGCTTCCACGCATTCTTCGGTGTCGGCCACCAGGGCCATGCGCACGCGCTGGGCGCCGGGGTTGCTGCCCTGGACCTCGCGGGCCAGGTAGCTGCCGGGCAGCACGGTGACATTGTATTGAGCCAGCAAGGCCCGGGCGAACTCGGTGTCGGTCATGCCCAGGGCCTCGGGCACCTTGGCCCAGAGATAAAAGCCGGCGTCGGGCAACGAGACTTCCATCACGCCAGCGAGCAAGGGCGTGACCTGCGCAAACTTCTTGCGGTACAGCGTGCGGTTTTCCACCACATGCTGCTCGTCGCCCCAGGCCGCAATGCTGGCCGCCTGCACCACCGGGCCCATGGCGCTGCCGTGGTAGGTGCGGTACAGCAAATAGGCTTTCATCAGCGCGGCATCGCCGGCCACAAAGCCGCTGCGCAGCCCCGGCACGTTGCTGCGCTTGGACAGGCTGGTGAAGGACACCAGGTTCTTGAAGTCGCCACGCCCCAGGCGGGCGGCCGCCTGCAGGCCACCCAACGGGGGCTCGTCGCGAAAGTAGATCTCGCTGTAGCACTCGTCCGACGCAATCACGAAGCCGTGGCGGTCACTCAGCTCAAACAGCTTTTGCCATTCGGACAGCGGCATCACGGCACCCGTGGGATTGCCGGGCGAGCAGACAAACAGCAGCTGGGTGCGCTGCCACACCGCATCGGGCACGCTGTCCCAGTCCACCGCAAAGTTGCGGGCCGGGTCGCTGGGAGCGTAATAGGGCGTTGCGCCGGCCAGCACAGCCGCGCCTTCATAGATTTGATAGAACGGGTTCGGGCAAACCACCACGGGCTGGCCTTTGGACGGGTCGATCACGGTCTGCGCAAAGGCAAACAGTGCTTCACGCGAGCCGTTGACAGGCAACACCTGCGTGCCGGCATCCACGGCCAGGTCGTAGCGCCGGGACAGCCAGGCCGAAAATGCCTCGCGCAGGCGCAATTCGCCCGCCGTGGCCGGATAGCTGGCCAACCCGCCCAGATTGGCGCTGATGGCATCCTTGATGAATTGCGGCGTGGGATGGCGCGGTTCGCCCATGCCCAGGCTGATGGGGCTGTAGGCCGCCGGGGGTGTGACCCCCGCAAAAAGCTGTCGCAGCCGCTCGAAAGGGTAGGGCTGCAGGTGGGAAAGCAGGGGATTCATGGGGCTGCATTATGGGCGATGACATACAGGGACACGGCCACGCCGGCCCTGTGCGCCTCAAGGGGAGGGCGGATTTCGCCGCTCTCGGGCGCGGGCCATGGCCGTGGCAATGGCTGCCTGGCGCGCCTCGGGCGCCGTGGAAGCCGGGGCGGCCCGTGCGCTGTCCGCCGCAGGAGCGGGGCGCGCATCCGGTGGCGTGTCCGTGTCCGGCCCGGCTTCGGGCGTTGCGGCGCCGTGCTGCACCAACCGTTGCTGGCGATGGGCGTAGCGCTGGCGCGCACTGTCGGCCTGCGTCTGGGTCCAGGCGGCCCAGCCGGTGGCGTTGCCACTGGCGTTTTCGAGCTGAATGCAGTCGACCGGGCACACCGGAATGCACAGCTCGCAACCGGTGCAATGGGCGGACATCACGGTGTGCATGAACTTGTTGGCGCCCACAATGGCGTCGGTCGGGCAGGCCTTGATGCACAGGGTGCAGCCAATGCACCAGTTTTCATCAATCACTGCCACTGTGCGCGGGGCTTCCAAACCATTTTCGGGATTGAGTGGCTGCACGGCCTGGCCTGTGATGGCGGCCAACCGGGCCACACCCTCCTGCCCGCCGGGCGGGCACTGGTTGATGGACGCAAGCCCCTCGGCAATGGCCTGGGCATAGCTTGCGCAGTCGGGGTAGCCGCAGCGGGTGCACTGTGTCTGGGGCAGGGCCGCGTTGATGCGCTCCGCCAACCCGGTCGCGGGCAGCAAGCCTGGCATCAGCGGCTGAGAGTTTTTTGCCCGTGCCCGAAAGGCGGGTCAAAACGCCGCTGATCGGGGGCGGCACAAGCACAGCCATAGCTCGGGCTATGGCGCGCATTGGCAACGACGAGCAGGGATGTTTTGGTGTGCAAGGCGGGCATAGGCAAAAGATTCTCAGCCTCTCAGGCCTTGCGCGTTGGTCGTTTTGGGCTCGGTGCCACCGGCGCTGAGGCCCGCGCAGTTCCGGCAGTTTTGGCTGCAGCCGCCGTGCTCGGGGCTGTGCTGGCGGCGTCAGTGCCCGCAGTTGTCACCCACCGCGTTGCCACGCTGGCGGGCGCCGGGTTCGGGCGGGCAGCCTGCGCAGCTTTGGGCTTTGCCACAGCGGCGGGAGCGGTCACGGCGGGCACGGCTGCCTTGGCCGTGCGCTTTGCCGGGCGGGCGCTGGCGATCTCAGGAACAACTTTGGCGGCTGCTTTTGCCGCAGCCCGGGGCGCTTTGGCCGCAGATGGGCCCTCAACGGAGGGCTCTACCGGGCTTGGGCTCACTGTCTGTGCGGCGTTTGCTGCGCTGGAATTCTCCGGTGCCGGGGTTGCAATCACGGGCGCACTGGGCACGGGTGTCGCGCTGACAGCGGCCAACGGTTCACTGGCGGGTGTGGCCACAGGCGTGGATGGTTTGTCTGAGGGCTTTTCGTGTTGCAGGATGAAGGCGCGCACTTCGGGATACACGATGTCGCGCCAGCGGCGGCCACTGAAAATACCGTAGTGACCCGCGCCCTTGGCTTCGAGGTGGTGCTGCTCCTTGCGCTCGATGCCCGTGCACAGGTCGTGCGCGGCCTCCGTCTGGCCCGAGCCCGAGATATCGTCGAGCTCGCCTTCCACCGTGAACAGCGCGGTGGTGGTGATGTCCTGCGGGCGCACGCGCTCGATTTTGCCCTCGGGCGAGCGCACATCCCAGGTGCCATGTACAAGTGCGTAGTCCTGGAACACGGTCTTGATGGTTTCCAGGTAATAGTCCGCATCCATGTCCAGCACGGCGTTGTATTCGTCGTAGAACTTGCGGTGGGCCTCGACGCTGGCGTCATCGCCCTTGATCAGGTCTTTGAAATAATCGTAATGGCTGGTGGCATGCCGGTCGGGGTTCATGGCCACAAAGCCGGTGTACTGCAGGAAACCGGGGTACACCCGGCGGCCCGCTCCGGGGCAGTTGTCGGGCACGCGGAAGATCACATTGTTCTCAAACCATTCGTAGCTGCGATTCGTGGCCAGATTGTTCACCGCGGTGGGTGATCTGCGCGCATCGATGGGGCCGCCCATCATGGTCATGGTGATCGGCGTGGTCTCGCCCCGGCTGGCCATCAAGGACACGGCAGCCAACACTGGCACGGTGGGCTGGCAGACGCTGATCACATGGCAGTTGCCATAGATGCCCTGCAGGTGGCGAATGAACTCCTGCACATAGTTGACATAATCATCAAGGTGGAACTCCCCCTCGGACAGCGGCACAAGGCGGGCATTGCGCCAATCGGTGATATAGACCTTGTGATCCTTGAGCATGGTGCGCACCGTGTCGCGCAGCAAGGTGGCGTAGTGGCCTGACAGCGGTGCCACGATCAGCACCACCGGCTGGCCCTTGAGCTTGGTCAGCGTGGCCGGATCGTCCGAAAAACGCTTGAAGCGGCGCAGTTCGCAAAAGGGCTTGTTGATTTCGACGCGCTCATGGATGGCGATGCCCACGCCGTCCACATCCACCGTCGGGATGTCAAAGGCGGGCTTTTCGTAGCCCTTGCCCAGGCGATACAGCAGGTCGTAGCCGGCAGAAACCCGTTGCGCGAGCGAGGTCTGGCTAAGGGGCGACGCCGGGTGGCTGTACAGCTTGGAGATGGCCTGGGAAAAGTCGGCAAAGGGCTCCATCAGGGAGCGTTGGGTTTCGTAGATCTGGTAGAGCATGGGGCGAAACTCCGTTATGTTGCAGTGCAATATAACAGCATCTGGTTACCGATGTCTGGAGTGAAACCACCAATGCGAAGTCGCTTTGGTGACAGTCTGGTGACTTTCGTGCCGGTCGGTTATTGGCTTATAAATGCTATACAAATGATAGCTTCTCGCGCAATACCATCAATCGCTACATGCCAATTTAATACCTAAAATTTTGTCATGCACCGGTCTTGCCCTGGCTCAAGTTCTGCCGTGTTCCTGTAGCCACGCCTCAAAGGCTTCCCGGGCCACGTTGCGCAGGGCTGGGCGGAACGCGATGTTGTTACTGAGATACAGGCAATGGCGGATCACGGTGTAGGCGTTGAAGCTGCCCTGCGGGTTCTGTTCTTCAAAATGCAGCTTGTAGCGCTTGACCACCGCAATGGTTTCGCGCAGCAGCGCATTGAAGCGGGCGCGGGTCATGCCGGACGACCAACCCTGGATGTCGTCCACAAAGCTGTCCACCTTGGAGGGTTCGAACTCAAAATCCTTGAAGAAGTGGTTGGCGATCTTGAGGAAGGTGAAGGCGTTGAGTTCGCTGCCCCCGGTGGGCGCCTTCTCTGGCGCCTGCACACCGGGTTCTGGCAGGGCTTCGGCCGTTTCGTCGGGGGCCTGCAGCAACTCGGCCGCGGTGGCGTCACGGATCTGGCGGAACTCGCGGTCGGCCAGCTCGAACAAGGCCGACAGCACGTTGATGCGGCGCTTGAGCTGGCCGGGAATCGACTTTTTGTACTTGATCTTGTGGTCCAGCACGCTCCACGAATCCTGGATGATGGTGCGCACCTGCAGCTCAACCGCATAGGCCGCGCACGCGGCGTGCTCGGGCAACGCCCTCTGGGCGGCGTTGAGCCTCAGGTCCAGGTGCAGGCCCTTGTAGCCAAACGAGGCCTCGGTGTTCTCCACGGCGGCCACCTTGTCGGTGACATCCATCACATCGAAATGCGAACGCACCAGCTGGGCTACCTTTTCGAGCTCGTCTTCATACAGGCAAACCACGCGCACTCCGATCAGGTCGGTGATGTAGGGCGCAATTTCATATGGCTCGTTGGCTTCCTCCAGCGCTGGCCGGTACTTGCGGGTGAACTTGCGAATGGACTCTTCCTTGTCCTTCACACGCCCCTCCACCTTGGCCACATCCACCTGCCCCGACGGGGTCAGCAATGCGGTGAGCAGGGCGACGAAGGATGCGCAAGCCTCCTGCAGGCGCGGCAGGTTCTGGTCGTGGAAGGCATGGAAACGGGCTTCCTCCCGTTCGAAGTCAAGCGAAGGCATAGGGTCGTTCTTGAATGCACCTGTGGCCTGAATCGTAAGGCCTGCGCCAGCATGTGTCGCAACCGGACGGCGGGTGCCGTGCGCAATTTTGCGAATCCATGCCGCGGGGGGCATAAATACTTAGGGCCGGCGGCCATGACCTTGTCCATAATGCTGGCAGGCCGTCTTGGCGCTCGCGCGCCGCCGGTTTTTGCAGGCTGCCTGCCGCGACCCGCAACCACCCACCTTTGTGAACCCATGAGCCAAGCCCGCCAGTATGAGGAGCTTCCCGCCCCGGAAAGCCACTGGCGTCCACTCGCACTGCTGGGCCCGGTGGTGGCATTGTTCCTGATGGGGCTGACCTTTCTGTTCTGGCAGGCTGCAGATCGGGAGGTCGAGGCCAAAAAGCGCCAGGCGTTCACCGCCTCGGCGGACCGCATCGTTGACAGCCTCAAGGACCGGATGGCCACCTTCGAGCTGGTGCTGCGGGGCGTGAAGGGGTATTACGACGGCTCCGACAGCATTGATCGCAATGAGTTTCATGCTTACGTACAAGCGCTGCGCCTGTCGGAAACCCGGCCCGGGCTGCAGGGCGTGTCGTACGCGCTGGACCTGCCGGCCGACCGGCTGGACGCCCACATGGCACAAATGCGCGCGCGGGGCTTTTCTTTCTACACCGTGCACCCGGCGGGGGTCCGCGCGCGTTACACGCCCCTTACCCATATCGAACCCCAGTCCATCGACAACCTCAAGGCGCTGGGGTTTGATATCTCCACCGTGCCGGCCGCCCGTGAAGCGCTCGACCGCGCGCGTGACACCGGACAGCTGGCGTTGACCGCGCGGCTCAGGCTGCAGCAGGACATCGGCCGCAATTCCGTCAGCGGGCTGGTGATGTACCTGCCAATCTACCAAAAAGATGCCGACCTTGACTCGGTAGAAGGCCGCCGGCGTGGCGTAGTGGGCTGGGTGTCGGCGCCTTTTCGTGTCCCTGAGTTGTTGCAGGGCCTCGCGCAGCAACTCGACGCCGACATCGACCTGGCCATTTATGACGGCAACCCAGAGGCGGGCGGCACTCTGCTGCATGGCAACACCAACCTGCCCACCGCCCCGGAAGGCGTGTCTAATGGCTTGCGCGCCACGCAGCAAATGCACCTGGGCGGGCGCACCTGGACCCTCGTGATGCAACCGCTGCCGGCTTTCACGCGGCGCTTTGACGACACCGACAACGGCCTGTTTGCCGCCATGGGTGCGGCCCTGAGCCTGCTGGTGGGCGGGCTGATCTGGGTGATGGCCACGGGCCGCGAGCGCGCAGTTGGCCTGGCCCACCGCATGACGCAGGCGCTGCGCAGCACGCGGGACGATCTGGAAAGCACGCTCAATGCCATTCCGGACCTGTTGTTCGAAGTGGGGCTGGATGGGCGCATCCACCATTGCCGCGCCGCGCGTTCGGTGCTGCTGGCCGCGCCGCCCGAGATGTTCCTGGGCCGGCTGATGGACGAATTCGTGCCGCCAGAGGCTATCGCCGGGTGGCGGGCCGCGTTGCAGGCGGCCCACGACACAGGCCATTCGATCGGCCACCAGTACCGCCTTGAACTGGGGCAAAAGACGCACTGGTTCGAGCTGTCCATCGCCCGCAAGGAAAGTGCAACGCCCGGGCAGATTCCCCGTTTCATTGCCTTGTCCCGGGACATCACTGAACGCAAGCTGGCCGAGGCCCGCACGCACCAGCTGGCCTACTTCGACGCGCTGACCGGCCTGCCCAACCGCCGCATGTTGCTGGACCGCCTGGAGCATGCCCTGGCCTCGGCGCACAACTCGGGGCAGGTGGGGGCGTTGCTGTTCATTGACCTGGACAACTTCAAGCAGATCAACGACGCCCGCGGCCATCCGCTGGGCGATGTGTTGCTCAAACAGGTGGCGCAGCGCCTCACGCAATTGCAGCGCCCCGGTGACACCGTCGCGCGAATAGGGGGCGACGAATTCGTGTTGCTCGTCAACGACATTGCCACTGACATGGAATCGGCCGGGCGTGGCGCATTGCTGGCGGCCGAAGCCGTGCGCGCGGCCCTGGAGGCGCCCTACACCATCGAAACGCACCTCTACAGCAGCACCGGCAGCATCGGCATCACCCTTTTCCCCAAGCGCAGCGAAGAGGTCGAGGACCTGCTGCGCGAGGCCGATACCGCCATGTACCGCGCCAAGGACCTGGGGCGCAACCGCATCCGTTTCTATGAAGCCGACATGCAGGCCGACGTGCAGGAGCGCCTGGCGCTGGAGCAGGACCTCAAGAAGGCCAGTGCCGATGGCCAGCTGACGGCGTTCGTGCAGTCGCAGGTGGATGCGTCCGGCACGGTGATCGGCGGTGAGCTGCTCATGCGATGGAACCACCCGGTGCGCGGCAGCGTGCCGCCCAGCCGCTTCATTCCGGTGGCGGAATCGTCGGGCCTGATCTTGCGCATGGGCGACTGGATGATCCGCCAGGCCTGTGAGACGCTGGCCCGCCTGCACGCGGTGGGGCAGGATCTGTCGATCTCGGTCAACGTGAGCGAGCGCCAGTTTCGCCAGGACGATTTTGTCGAACGCGTGCGCGACATGCTCGCGCAGACCGGCGCTCCGGCGGCCCAGCTCATCCTCGAGGTCACCGAAAGCCTGCTGATCGAAAACCTCGACGACACCATCGCCCGCATGACCGAATTGGGGCAAAGCGGCGTGCGCTTCTCTATTGACGACTTTGGCACCGGCTATTCCAGCCTGGCCTACCTCAAGCGGCTGCCGCTGTATGAGCTGAAGATCGACAAGAGCTTTGTGCAGGACACGCCCGACGACCCCAGCGACACGGCCATTGTGCAGTCCATCATTTCGGTGGCCAGGCACCTCAAGCTGCGCGTGGTGGCCGAGGGCGTGGAAACACGCGCCCAGGCCGACTTTTTGGTGGCCAGCCATTGCGACTGCCTGCAGGGCTATCTGTTTTCCCGACCCGAGCCCTTGCAAGGGTGGGTGGAGCGCCAGCTGGGCGCGGGGTGATGGTGTAACGGGCCCACAACCCCTCATTCGCCGTGGCGGTGAATCCGGATCAGGCCTCGACCGGGCTGGCGTGCGCCAGAGCCATCACTTCGTGTGGCGGCAGGCCTTTGAGGCGGTGGTCGCTCCACACCTGGCGCCAGCGGCGTGAGCCCGCCAGTCCATGGCGCAGGCCCAGCATGTGCCGCGCAATGCTGGCCCACGGCGTGCCGTGCGCAGCGGCCTCACGCGCCATGTAGTCCACCATGGCGGCTTCCACGTCCTCGCGGGTGAGCGTGCTTTGTGGGGCCCCGTAGTACAGCGCATCCCAGCTCGCCAGCCACCAGGGGTTGTGATAAGCCTCACGGCCCACCATCACGCCATCGAGCCCGGCGAGCTGCTCCTGCACGGCGACATCGGTGTTCAGGCCACCGTTGATGGCAAAGATCAGGTGCGGGAAATCGGCCTTGAGCTGGCGCACCACGTCATAGCGCAGCGGTGGCACTTCGCGGTTTTCCTTGGGTGACAGGCCCTTGAGCCAGGCATTGCGCGCATGCACGATGAACACCGCGCAGCCCGCAGCGGCCACGGTGCCCACAAAGTCGCGCACAAAGGCGTAGCTTTCGTCCTTGTCGATGCCGATGCGGTGCTTCACAGTCACGGGCACCTGCACCACGTCCACCATGGCCTTCACGCAATCGGCCACCAGCTGGGGCTCGTTCATCAGGCAGGCACCAAAGGCACCGCGCTGCACGCGCTCGCTGGGGCAGCCGCAATTGAGGCTGATCTCGTCATAGCCCCATTGCTCACCCAGCCGCGCACAGTGCGCCAGGTCGGCCGGCTCGCTGCCGCCCAGCTGCAAAGCCACAGGGTGCTCTTCGGCGTTGAAGCGCAGATGGCGCTGCACATCGCCATGCACCAGCGCGCCCGTGGTCACCATCTCGGTGTACAGCAGGGTGTGCCGGCTCAGCAGCCGGTGCAGGTAGCGGCAGTGGCGGTCAGTCCAGTCCATCATCGGGGCGACGGACATGCGCCAGGGGCTAAGTGGTTGATTGGATTGGGTAGTTTTCAAACATCAAACCTGTGCGTTGTTCAGTGGAATAGGGCGGCTGCACACGCGTTGGGCGGGGTGAACCGTGCGAAATTCGGGCAGACTGGCCATGCAAATCGATGGCGCAAATATTGCATTATCGTTTCAGGTCTTGGCAGGCAAGGGGCGCACCAGGGGCGGGAAGGCGAATCTTCAACAGAGTGCGCGTCCAAGCTGAGAGAGACGAAAAAGCAGAACTTGGTCAGATCGGCAAGGTCGTTAGAATCAAGCCGTTCCACTCAAAAAGTGTTTCAAAATTATTCCGATGGCTTATGTAACGCCCTTCTTCGGTCAATTTACAAACTCGTGGGCGTCTTCCGTACGGTTCAGGCTGGCGGTTCAAACACCATCACACCGGGTTAGAAATTAAGCACAAACAGGCTTTTCTAGCGAATGCTAGTGACGCTTTGGTTTCCCATGGCGGCGTCCAGCACCAGCGCGGGCTGCGCCCCCTTGGGGCCTGATCGGTCCAACAATCTGAACCAGCCCAGATACGAATCAAGGTATTTCGTCGCAATACCCTTGAACCGTTGCATCCAAGCGCGCGGCCTGCTGACATAGGCATTGACGTTCTGCACATGCCAAGGGCCTCGGACACGTTGGCCTTTGCTCACGTTCACCGCTTGGTGCTGCACGCCTAGAGCCCGCGCTGCGCTGGCCAGCGTGACGCTGGGGGCGCAGCGCGGCGATTAAATACTCATCACTAGCATTCGCTAGAAGAGCCAAAAAACAGCTGCCAGCGCTTTTGTACAAAGCGCTGGCAGCTATCAATTTTGAAGCTCCGCTTCAGCGTCCCGCTCCCCCCGGTTTCTGGTACATGCCCTCGATGGCCTGCACAAGGTGCGCCGTCAGGTTATTGCGCTTGATATTGAGCGTGGGCGTCAGGTGCACCGCGCGCTAGAGCCGGGTTGGTTCACCCTTGGCGGCTGTCGCGATACCCGAACCGTTGCAGCCAGTGGGTCAGGCCGCCGCCTCCAGCCCTTGCGCAAAATGCGCCTGCATGGCTTTGGCCGTGGCCTTGGCATCGCGCGCCAGCATGGCCGCCAAAATGGCACGGTGCTCGTTCAGCGAATCTTCGATGCGCCCTTGCTTGAGCAGCGAGTTGTGGCGGTTGAGCTTCATCACCTTGCGCAGGTCGGCCACCATCTGGCTGCGCCAGCGGTTGTCGGCCATCTCCAGCAGGTGCATGTGAAAGCGCTCGTTGATGGCGAAGAATTTTTCACGGTCCGCCACAGCGGTTTCTAGCTCGGCGTGCAGGTCTTGCAGCGCTTTCAACTGCGCTTCGGTGGCGTGTTCGGCCACCACGCCCGCGGCGTCGCTCTCTAGCAGGCTGAGCAGGTGGTACACGTCGCGCAGGTCTTTTTCGCTCATCTCCGTCACATAGGCGCCACGGCGCACCTTCATCGTGACCAGGCCTTCGGCGGCCAGCACCTTCAGCGCCTCGCGCAGGGGGGTGCGGCTGATGCCGAATTCCTCGGCAATCTTGAGTTCGTCAATCCAGCTGCCGGGCTCCAGCTCGCGGCGAAAAATGCGCTGGCGCAGTTGCTCAGCCACTTCAACATACAGGGCGCGGGGCGTGAGGGTGTGGGCAGACATGGGGTGGATTGTAAGCCGGCAAGAATATTTTGAATGAATAATTATGAATGATGTAAACTCGCCGCCACATCGGGATCAGCCCTTGCGCCGTTTACGCCACCACCGCCATCTTCGGAGAAGCCTTCGCCATGAGTGACAAGCCCCACAACAATGCCCCCGAGTTCGCTGCCGCTTCGCTGGAAGCCTGGACCAAGGCCGCAGCCAAATCGGCCCCCGGCGGCGATGTGAACGCCCTGAACTGGGTCACGCCCGACGGCATCACCGTCAAGCCGCTGTACACCGCTGAAGACACGGCCAGCCTGCCGTATGCCAACACCTTGCCCGGTTTCGAGCCCTACCTGCGCGGTCCGCAGGCCACCATGTATGCGGTGCGACCCTGGACGATTCGCCAATACGCGGGTTTTTCGACGGCTGAAGAATCGAACGCCTTCTACCGCAAGGCCCTGGCAGCAGGCGGGCAGGGCGTGAGCGTGGCGTTCGACCTGGCCACCCACCGTGGCTATGACAGCGACCATCCGCGCGTGACGGGCGACGTGGGCAAGGCCGGTGTGGCGATTGATTCGGTCGAGGACATGAAGATCCTGTTCGACCAGATTCCGCTCGACAAGGTGTCGGTATCGATGACCATGAACGGCGCCGTGCTGCCGGTGCTGGCGGGCTACGTGGTGGCGGCAGAAGAGCAGGGCGTCTCGCAAGACCAACTCTCAGGAACCATTCAGAACGACATTCTGAAAGAGTTCATGGTGCGCAACACCTACATCTACCCGCCCAAGCCCTCGATGCGCATCATTGGCGACATCATTGGCTACACGGCACGCAACATGCCCAAGTTCAACTCGATCTCGATCTCGGGCTACCACATGCAAGAGGCTGGGGCCAACCAGGCGCTGGAACTGGCCTTCACCTTGGCCGACGGCAAGGAGTATGTGAAGACCGCCATCGCCTCGGGCCTGGACGTGGACGAATTCGCCGGGCGCCTGAGCTTCTTCTGGGCCATCGGCATGAACTTCTACCTCGAAGTCGCCAAGATGCGCGCGGCGCGCCTGCTGTGGTGCCGCATCATGAAGGAGACCGGCGCCAAGAACCCCAAGAGCCTGATGCTGCGCACGCACTGCCAAACTTCGGGTTGGTCGCTCACCGAACAAGACCCTTACAACAACATCGTGCGCACCACCATCGAGGCCATGGCGGCCGTGTTTGGCGGCACGCAGAGCCTGCACACCAACGCGCTCGACGAGGCCATTGCGCTGCCCACCGAGTTCAGCGCTCGCATCGCACGCAACACGCAGCTCATCATTCAGGAAGAAACGCACATCACCAACGTGGTGGACCCCTGGGCTGGCAGCTACATGATGGAAAAGCTGACGCAGGACATGATGGACGCCGCCTGGAAGATCATCGAAGAGGTCGAAGCCATGGGCGGCATGACCGCAGCCGTGGACAGCGGCTGGGCCAAGCTCAAGATCGAGGCCGCCGCTGCTGAAAAGCAGGCACGCATCGACTCTGGCCGCGACGTGATCGTGGGCGTCAACAAATACAAGCTCGCCAAGGAAGACCCGGTCGACATCCTGCAGATCGACAACGTGAAGGTGCGCGATGGCCAGATCGAGCGGTTGAAAAAAATCAAGGCAAATCGCGATGCAGCCCAGGTGCAGCAAGCGCTGGATGCTCTTACTTCTGCAGCAGCAGACGGCAGCGGCAACCTGCTGGACCTGGCCATCAAGGCGGTGCGCCTGCGCGCCACGGTGGGCGAGGTGTCTGACGCGCTGGAGAAGGTTTTTGGGCGCCACCGCGCCGATACGCAAAAGGTGACCGGTGTGTACGCAGCTGCCTATGACTCGGCCGAAGGCTGGGACCAACTCAAGACCGAAATCAACGCCTTTGCCGAAGATCAAGGCCGCCGCCCCCGGGTCATGATCGCCAAGCTGGGTCAGGACGGCCACGACCGGGGCGCCAAGGTGGTGGCCACTGCTTTTGCCGACCTGGGGTTTGACGTGGACATGGGCCCGCTGTTCCAGACGCCCGAAGAATGCGCCCGCCAGGCGATTGAAAACGACGTGCACGCCGTGGGCGTGAGCACGCTGGCCGCTGGCCACAAGACACTGGTGCCCGCCATCATCCAGTCGCTCAAGGACCAGGGCGCGGACGACATCATCGTGTTTGTGGGCGGCGTGATTCCGGTGCAAGACTATGAGCACCTGTACGAAGCGGGCGTGAAGGGCATTTATGGCCCCGGCACGCCGATTCCGGCCAGCGCCAAGGATGTGCTGGAGCAGATTCGCAAGGCGGTGGGTACTGCCGATACTGCGAAGTGATACAGTAATACGGTATTTCTCTGGAGAAACGCCATGGCTGTATCCGTCCGCATGGACCCCTTGCTCGAAAAGGAGCTGGAGCTTGCCGCCAAGCGGCAGGGCATCACCAAATCGCAATTCATCGTCGAAGCGGTGGAGCGCGCGCTGGGCCGCAAGGACCCGGCGGCGCTGTACCACAAGGTGATGGACCAAGCCGCGCGCTACGACATTGGCACCGGCACGCCTGACGAAGACCTGCCGCCCCACCAGTCGGCCCTGCGCCAAAGCCTGCGCGAAAACTACGCACGGCAGCAGGACGACTACGCGGCCTACCTGGCGCAGCGCGCTTTGGCCCAGGAGAAGCCAGATTGAAAGTCTGCCTGATCGACGCCGGACCCCTGGTGGCCCTGTTCCATCCGGGCGACCGCTTCCATGCGCGCTTTCGGCAGCTCATCGTGGAGAGCGAGGCACCCGTGCAACTGCACACCACCTGGCCCTGCATCACCGAAGCCAGCCATCTGCTGGGGCCGCGCTACCGGGTGGCCATGCTGCAGTGGATCGGCGCCGGCGCGGTGCAGATCTTTCCCTTCGACGCCGCCGACCTGCCCGACATGTGCGGCTGGATCGAGCAATACACCCAGCAGCCGCGCACGGAGATGGACCTGGCCGATGCCTCCCTGTACTGGCTGGCCTGCGAGTCGGGCGTGGCGCAGATTTTTACCGTCGATGTGCGCGACTTCTCCCGCTACCGGCTGCCCGACGGGCGCGGTTTCGACATCCTGTGATCCGCCGTCCATGAGCATTCTGCTTTCCCCTTCCTGGCTCGACGGCATCCTGCATGGAGCGCCGGCCATCCAGCGCCGCGCCATGTCCAAAGCCATCACGCTGCTCGAATCCACCCGCGCCGACCACCGCGCCCAGGGCGACGCGTTGCTCACCCAGCTGCTGCCCCACACGGGCAAGGCCTTTCGCCTGGGCATCAGCGGCGTGCCCGGCGTGGGCAAGTCCACGTTTATCGAGGCGCTGGGGCTGTACCTGATTGGCCTGGGCCACCGCGTGGCCGTGCTCACCATTGACCCATCCAGCACCGTCTCGGGCGGCTCCATTCTGGGCGACAAGACGCGCATGGAACACCTGTCGGTGCACGAAAAAGCCTACATCCGCCCCAGCCCGAGCAGCGGCACTTTGGGCGGCGTGGCCGAGAAGACGCGCGAGGCGATGCTGGTCTGCGAGGCCGCAGGCTACGACGTGGTGATCGTCGAAACCGTGGGCGTGGGCCAGAGCGAAATCGCCGTGGCGGGCATGACCGACATGTTCGTGCTGCTGCAGCTGCCCAATGCGGGCGACGACCTGCAGGCCATCAAGAAGGGCGTGATGGAGATTGCCGACCTGGTGGTCATCAACAAGGCCGACATCGACAAGAACGCCGCCACGCGGGCCGAGGCGCAGATCACATCAAGCCTGCGCCTGCTGGGCATGCACGGCAACCCCGACCATGCCACGCATGGCGCGCTGTGGCAGCCGCGCGTGCTGCAGATCAGCGCGCTGCTGGGGCAGGGCGTGGATGCCTTCTGGGCCGCCGTCACGCTGTTTCGCGAGATGCAAACCACCAACGGCCGCCTGGCCGCGCGCCGCGAAAAGCAGGCGCTGGCCTGGATGTGGGAGCGCATTGACGCAGGCCTCAAGCTGGCGTTTCGCCAGCATCCGCAGGTCAAGGAACTGCTGCCCCAGCTGCAGGCCGATGTGGCAGCAGGTCGCATCGCGGCATCCACTGCAGCACGAAATCTGCTGCTAGCGCAATCCAGTCAAGCGCAAGCAGCTATCAAATAAATAGTAAACACAAACCCATTTCACCAAAGGACGACCATGCAAGACATCCTGGATCAACTGGAGAAAAAGCGTGCGCTGGCACGCCTGGGCGGCGGGCAAAAGCGCATTGATGCGCAGCACGCCAAGGGCAAGCTCACGGCGCGCGAGCGCATCGAGCTGCTGCTGGACGACGGCACGTTCGAGGAATGGGACATGTTTGTCGAGCACCGCTGCACCGACTTTGGCATGGAAGACAACAAGATTCCCGGCGACGGTGTGGTGACCGGCTACGGCATGATCAACGGCCGCCTGGTGTTCGTCTTCAGCCAGGACTTCACCGTGTTCGGCGGCGCGCTCAGCGAAACCCATGCCGAGAAAATCTGCAAGGTGATGGATCAGGCGATGAAGGTGGGCGCACCCGTCATCGGCCTCAATGACTCGGGCGGCGCGCGCATCCAGGAAGGCGTGGCCAGCTTGGGCGGCTATGCAGACGTGTTCCAGAAGAACGTGCTGGCCAGCGGCGTGGTGCCGCAGATCAGCATGATCATGGGCCCCAGCGCCGGCGGCGCCGTGTATTCGCCCGCCATGACCGACTTCATCTTCATGGTCAAGGATTCGAGCTACATGTTCGTCACCGGCCCCGAAGTGGTGAAGACCGTGACGCATGAGGAAGTCACCGCCGAAGAGCTGGGCGGCGCCGTCACCCACACCACCAAGAGCGGCGTGGCCGACATGGCGTTCGAGAACGACGTGGAGGCGCTGATGATGCTGCGCCGCCTGTACAACTACCTGCCGCTCAACAACCGCGAAAAGGCCCCGGTGCGCCCGAGCAACGACCCGGCCGACCGCATGGACCTGAGCCTGGACACCCTGGTGCCGGTCAATGCCAACCAGCCCTACGACATGAAGGAGCTGATTGTCAAGACCGTGGACGACGGCGACTTCTTCGAGCTGCAGCCCGAGTACGCCAAGAACATCGTCATCGGCTTTGCGCGTATGGAGGGGCAGAGCGTGGGCATCGTGGCCAACCAGCCGCTGGTGCTGGCGGGCTGCCTGGACATCAAGTCGAGCATCAAGGCCGCGCGTTTTGTGCGCTTTTGCGATGCCTTCAATATCCCGGTCGTCACCTTTGTGGACGTGCCCGGCTTCATGCCCGGCACTTCGCAAGAGTACGGCGGCATCATCAAGCATGGCGCCAAGCTGCTCTACGCATACGCCGAGTGCACCGTGCCCAAGATCACCGTCATCACGCGCAAGGCCTACGGCGGCGCGTACGACGTGATGAGCAGCAAGCACCTGCGCGGCGACGTGAACCTGGCCTGGCCCAACGCCGAGATCGCGGTGATGGGCGCCAAGGGCGCGGTGGAAATCATCTTCCGCGAAGACAAGAACGACCCGGTGAAGCTGGCTGCGCGTGAGGCCGAATACAAAGAGCGTTTTGCCAACCCGTTTGTGGCGGGGGCGCGTGGCTTTATCGACGACGTGATCCTGCCGCACGAAACGCGCAAGCGCATCTGCCGCTCGCTGGTGATGCTGCGCGACAAGAAACTCGAAAATCCGTGGCGCAAGCACGGCAACATCCCACTCTGAGCGGACTAGGAGCATAAAAACATGTTTACGAAAATCCTGATCGCCAACCGTGGCGAAATCGCCTGCCGCGTCATCGCCACTGCCCGCAAGATGGGCATCCAAACCGTGGCGGTGTACTCCGATGCCGACAAGGAAGCCCGCCACGTCAAGCTGGCCGACGAGGCCGTGCACATTGGCGCCGCGCCCAGCCGCGAGTCGTACCTGCTGGCCGACAAGATCATTGCCGCCTGCAAGCAGACCGGCGCGCAGGCCGTGCACCCCGGCTACGGCTTCCTCTCTGAAAACGAAGCCTTCGCCAAGCGCTGCGAAGACGAGGGCATTGCCTTCATCGGCCCCAAGGCGCATTCGATTGCGGCCATGGGCGACAAAATTGCCTCCAAGAAGCTGGCCAATGAGGCGAAGGTCAACACCATCCCCGGCTACAACGACGCGATCAGCGGCCCCGAGCAGGCGGTAGAGATCGCCAAGGGCATCGGCTACCCCGTGATGATCAAGGCCAGCGCCGGCGGCGGTGGCAAGGGCTTGCGCGTGGCCTTCAACGACAAGGAAGCGTTTGAAGGCTTTGCCAGCTGCCAGAACGAGGCCCGCAACAGCTTTGGCGACGACCGCATCTTCATCGAGAAGTTCGTGCAGGAGCCGCGCCATATCGAGATCCAGGTACTGGGCGACAGCCACGGCAACGTGATCTACCTGAACGAGCGCGAATGCTCCATCCAGCGCCGCCACCAGAAGGTGATCGAAGAGGCGCCGTCGCCCTTCATCTCTGACGCCACGCGCAAGGCCATGGGCGAGCAGGCCGTGCAGCTGGCCAAGGCCGTGAAGTATCAGAGTGCGGGCACGGTGGAGTTTGTGGTCGGCAAGGACCAGGACTTCTACTTCCTGGAGATGAACACCCGCCTGCAGGTGGAGCACCCGGTGACGGAATGCATCACCGGCCTGGACCTGGTGGAACTGATGATCCGCGTGGCGGCGGGCGAAAAGCTGCCTTTGACGCAAGCCGACGTGAAGCGCGACGGCTGGGCCATCGAGTGCCGCATCAACGCCGAAGACCCGTTCCGCAACTTTTTGCCGTCCACCGGCCGTCTGGTGCGCTTTCAGCCGCCGGAGGAATCCATGTTCCAGTCCGATACGACCAAAAAATTGGGCGTGCGGGTGGACACGGGCGTGTACGAGGGCGGCGAGATCCCCATGTATTACGACTCGATGATCGCCAAGCTCATCGTGCACGGCACGGACCGCAACGACGCAATTGCCAAGATGCGCGCGGCGCTCAACGGCTTTGTGATTCGTGGCATCAGCAGCAACATCCCGTTCCAGGCGGCGCTGCTGGCGCATCCGAAGTTTGTGACCGGCGACTTCAACACCGGTTTCATTGCCGAAAACTACGCCAAGGGCTTTCACGCCGAAGACGTGCCGCACAGCGACCCGCTGTTCCTGGTGGCGCTGGCCGCCTACATGAACCGCCGCTACCGCGCCCGCGCCTCGGGCATCAGCGGCCAGCTGGCCGGGCACGAGGTGAAGGTGGGCGAAGCGTTCGTGGTGGTCACGCTGGGCGCCGAGGGCCAGAACCAGCACCACGACGTTGCGGTGACCGATTTCGAAATCAAAGGAAAACTGCGCTCCAGCGCAGTATCCGTGGGCGGCAATAGCTATCAGATCAGTAGCACAGCCACGCTGGGGCAGATTCGCGTGCAGGGCCAGTGCAATGGCATGGGCTTCACGGCCCAGGTAGAGCGCGGCACGGCCAAGAACCCGCTGGCGCTGCGCATCAGCCACAACGGCACGCAGATTGACGCGCTGGTGCTGTCGCCGCTGGGCGCGCGCCTGCACCAACTGATGCCCTTCAAGGCGCCGCCGGATCTGTCCAGGTTCCTGCTCTCGCCCATGCCCGGCCTGTTGGTCGATGTGGCGGTGCAGTCCGGCCAGAAGGTGCAGGCCGGCGAAAAGCTGGCAGTGATCGAAGCCATGAAGATGGAAAACATCCTTTTCGCCGCGCAGGACGGCGTGGTGGGCAAGATCACGGCGGGCAAGGGCGAGTCGCTGGCGGTGGACCAGGTGATTCTGGAGTTTCAATAAAAAAGTGCCTTCAGCGCTTGTCTGGCAAGCGCTGATAGCTATCAATAAAGGAGTAACTCGCATGACCCGCCCCTTCAAAGTGCTGGGCATCCAGCAGGTCGCCATTGGCGGCACTGACAAACAGCGCATGAAAACCCTGTGGGTGGACATGCTGGGCCTCACGCAGACGGGCACCTTCCAGAGCGAGCGCGAAAACGTGGACGAAGACATCCTGGCCATGGGGCAGGGCGCGTTCAAGGTCGAGGTGGACATCATGCAGCCGCTCGATATCGACAAAAAACCCGCCGTGCACACCACGCCGCTCAACCACATCGGCCTGTGGATCGACGACCTGGCCGCCGCCGTCGAGTGGCTCACCGCCAAGGGCGTGCGCTTTGCGCCGGGCGGTATCCGCAAGGGCGCGGCGGGCTACGATATCTGCTTTCTGCACCCCAAGAGCAATGATGAGTTTCCCATCGCGGGCGAGGGCGTGCTGATCGAACTGGTGCAGGCCCCGCCCGAGGTGATTGCCGCGCTCGGCTAAGAAAGTGTTCACAATCTCAGCCTCTTTGGCATGGCCCGGTTGCGCTGCCGCAAGCGGGGGGCCAGGCTGGAGAAGCACTTTGGGATGAATTGGAAATATGAATCGACGACAGAAAGATGAGCGCCGCAGCGGACAAGACCGGCGGCAAGAAGAGCAAGGCCCGCCCACCAGCTATGAGCGGCGCCGCAGCGTCGAGCCACGCCAGCCCGAATTGACCGAGCTGGAGCTGAGCGAGGAAGAGCTCAAAGACCTGGGCTTTTTCCCCGATCAGCCCGA
This sequence comes from Acidovorax sp. JG5, assembly GCF_017939685.1. Lineage (NCBI taxonomy): Bacteria > Pseudomonadati > Pseudomonadota > Betaproteobacteria > Burkholderiales > Comamonadaceae > Acidovorax > Acidovorax sp. JG5. The sequence continues at coordinate 16,997 of NZ_JAGKSE010000010.1, read as the reverse complement.
CCCGCCCAAGTAGTGCCTGGCCGCACCGGCTTTTGCCTTATTGCCTTATTGCCTTTTTGTCTTCTCGCGCATTCGCTGCCCAACACCCTGAAAGCCCCCCATGTCCCTTACCGCCACCCCGTCCGCCAGCCAACCCCTGCAGTTGCACCGCCGCGTTGCACCTGCTGCAGTGCAAGGCCCGTGGACGGTTGATGCCATCCAGGCCCTGCTCGACAAGCCATTGATGGACCTGCTGTTTGAGGCGCAGACCGTGCACCGCCAGCACTGGCCCGCCGGCGACATCGAGCTGGCCACGCTGCTGTCGGTCAAAACCGGTGGCTGCCCCGAAAACTGCGGTTATTGCCCGCAGGCCGCCGAGTTCGACACCGGCGTGAAGGCCGAGAAGCTCATGGAAGTGGATGAGGTGGTGCGCGCCGCCCAGGCCGCCAAGGACGCCGGAGCCACCCGCTTTTGCATGGGCGCCGCCTGGCGCGCGCCCAAGGACCGCGACATCGAAAAGGTCAGCGCCCTGATCGGCGCCGTGAAAGGCCTGGGCCTGCAAACCTGCGCCACGCTGGGCATGCTCGAATCGCACCAGGCGCAGGCGCTCAAGGATGCAGGGCTCGATTACTACAACCACAACCTGGACACCGCCCCCGAGTACTACACCGACGTGGTCAGCACCCGCGCCTACCAGGACCGGCTGGACACCCTGCAGCATGTGCGCAGCGCGGGCATCAGCGTGTGCTGCGGCGGCATTGTGGGCATGGGCGAGGCGCCCGTGCACCGCGCGGGCCTGATTGCCCAGTTGGCCAACCTGCAGCCCTACCCGGAATCGGTGCCCATCAACAGTCTGGTGCGCGTGCCCGGCACCCCGCTGGCCGACAGCGAGCCGGTGGACCCGTTTGACTTTGTGCGCGTGATTGCGGTGGCCCGCATCACCATGCCCAAGGCCCGCGTGCGCCTGTCAGCCGGGCGCCAGCAGATGGGCGAAGCGGTGCAGGCACTGTGCTTCATGGCCGGGGCCAACTCGATTTTTTATGGCGACAAGCTGCTGGTGACTGGCAACCCCGACGTGCAAGCCGATGTGCAGCTGCTGGCCAAACTGGGCTTGAACGGCCACCGCACCACCACGACCGAATCGGACGACCTGCATGCGCATGCGCAACCGCAAGAGGTGTGCGCCTGATCCCTGCACACCTGCGGTGTTGCGTTGTCAGGCGGCGTGGCCTTCTGCCATGGTGTCCCAGGCCTTGAGGGCTTCGGCGGCGTACATCAACGAGGGTCCGCCGCCCATGTAAACGCACACGGCCAGCATCTCTTCGAGTTCGGCGCGTGTGGCGCCCAGTTTCAGCAGCGCCTTGACGTGAAAGCCGATGCACCCCGAGCAGTGCTGGCTCACGCCAATGGCCAGGGCAATCAGTTCCTTGTGCTTGGCGCTGATCGCGCCCTCGGCCATGGACGCCTGGGCGAGCTGGCCAAACCCCCGCATGGCTTCGGGCTGGGCTTTGCGAAAAGTGGCCAGGCTCTCATTGATGTTGTGTATCAGGCCTGCGTGGTCAAAGGTGCTCATGACTGGATGTCCATCAAAAAAGGATTCAATACAGACGGGTCGGAAAAAGCGCGGCCGGGGCCGCTGGCTGGCGCGGCCCGATCCATGGCGTCTGCGCCGGTTGCTTGTTATTTGCTCAGGGAGCAGGTGTTGATGCCCAGCAGGGTGTAGGCCGGGCAGAAACGAAACAGGCCAGTGGCCAGAGGCACCACGCCCAGCCAGCCCCACCAGCCCACGGTGCCAGTGGCTGCCAGGGCAATCAGCACCAGACCGGCCACGATGCGCAAGACACGGTCAATGGTTCCAACGTTGACTTTCATGATTTCTCCTTTGCTTTGGGTGCTTGCAGCCCTTGTGCGGGCCACTTTGCGAAAAGGCAGAGCGGCCCTGGAGCCGCTTCACCCGGTTACTCGAACGAGGGCGTCACGGGCTTGACCACGGGCTTGCCAGCGGCCAGCCAGGCGTCGAAGCCACCGGCAATCGACTGCACCTGCAGATATCCCATGTCCTGCATGGCGCACGCGGCCAGCGCAGCGCGGCCACTGGTCTTGCAATAGACGACGACCTTGAGGTCGCGCGACGTGAGCGCCGGCGTGCTGCTGAGCTTGAACTCCAGCAGACCGCGCGAGGCATGGATGGCGCCGGGCAGGTGCCCAGCCTGGTATTCATCGGCCTCGCGCACATCGATCAGCACATCGGCTTCGCGGATGGCCTGCTCGGCCTGTTCCACGGGGATTTCCTGGACCCGGGCTTTGGCGGTGGTAACGAGGTCGTGGGCGGTTTTCATGGGCATTTTCCAGAAGGGGAGGGAAGGTAGGCGCTCGGTATCGTCATTTCAGGACCACGTTGTCTGAGTCCAGCACTTTCAGGTCGACGGGGATGCCCTGGCCCACGCTCTGGGTCACGGTGCAATAGCTCTCGAACTGGCTGAGCACTCGGTCCAGGTGCTCCAGCCGCGCTGCGGGCACACCCAGGCGCAAGGTGGCTTCAATGCGCAACACGCGCAGGCGGCCCTCGGGGTTGCGCCCCACTTCAGCCTGTATTGTGGTGCGCAAGGGTTCGGGTGTCTGCTTGAATTTGCGCAGTGCAAACAGCAGCGAATCGCTCAGGCAATTGCCCACCGCCGCACACAGCAACTGCACGGGTGATGGCCCCACGCCCGTACCCAAAGGGGCTGGTTCGTCGGCGATCAGGTGGGGAATGGCGCCACCGAACTGGATGTCAAAGCGGTAGTCCTCTTGCTGGACGAGTTCAACGGTGACCTGTTCATTGCTCATGAAAATCTCCGGGATTGCACAGATGGGTCGGGTGGATGAATGAGGGTGTCACAGTGCGTTGACCGGAATCTTGAGATAGGTCACACCGTTATCCTCAGGCGGTGGCATGGCTCCTGCTCTGATGTTGACTTGCACCGAGGGCAGGATCAGCACAGGCATCTCCAGCGTCGCGTCGCGCCGGGTACGCAACTCCACAAAGGCCTCTTCGGTCACGCCATCATGCACATGAATGTTGTGGGCGCGCTGGTCGGCCACGGTGGTCTGCCATGCGGCGGCGCGCCCTGCGGGCGGGTAGTCGTGGCACATGAAGAGGCGGGTTTCATCGGGCAGGCTCAGCAGCTTTCGCACTGACTGGTAAAGCGTATGCGCATTACCACCCGGGAAGTCGCAGCGCGCGGTGCCCACATCGGGCATGAACAGGGTGTCGCCCACAAACACGGCATCGGCTACCTGGTAAGCCATGCACGCCGGGGTGTGGCCTGGCACCGCCAACGCCCTGGCTTCAAGCTGGCCAATGTGGAACACCTCTTCGTCGTGCAACAGATGGTTGAACTGGCTGCCGTCCGGATGGAACTCGGGCTCCAGATGGAAGATCGCCTTGAACACATCCTGCACCCGGGTGATGGCGGCGCCGATGGCAATCTTGCCCCCCAGTTTCTTGCGCAGGTAGTGCGCGGCTGACAGGTGGTCGGCATGGGCATGGGTTTCCAGAATCCACTGCACGGTCAAACCCTGGTTTTGCACAAACTCCACCAGCCGGTCGGCAGAGTGCGTTCGGGTGCGTCCTGACTTGGGGTCGTAGTCGAGCACCGAATCCACCAAAGCGCAGTGGCCTCCGGTCTTGTCAAAGACCACATAACTCACGGTCCAGGTGGCGTCGTCAAAGAAGGCTTGGATCTGGGGCTTCATGGGAGAACTCCTGGGATTTCACGTTGAATGACAACAGTCTATTGATTTATAGATTGTTGGTCAATATAATATCAACATTGAATTTGAAATGGAGCGCGCCACCATGCTCACAGAGACACCGATAGACCTTGATACCCTGCGCCGTTCGGCAGACAGCGCCTGCCGCCTCATGAAAGTGCTGTCCAACCCCGACCGCCTGTTGCTGCTGTGCCAGCTCAGCCAGGGCGAGAAGAGGGTGGGGGAGCTGGAGGAGCTGGTGGGCATCTCCCAGCCCACGTTGTCACAGCAACTGGGGGTGTTGCGCGAGGAGGGCCTTGTCAACACCCGCCGCGAAGGCAAGAACATCTATTACGAGATCGCCAGCGCCCAGGCTCTGGCGGTGATGAACGTTTTGTTTGAACAATTTTGTGACCCCGCCAAGGAGAACATTCCATGCTGATCGACTGGACCCATTTCACCCCCTGGATTGCACTTGCAGGCGGCATTCTGCTGGGCTTGGCAGCAGCGCTTTTTGTTCTGCTCAACGGCCGCGTTCTGGGCATCAGCGGCATCGTGGGCGGTTTGCTGCGCCCGCGCAGGGGCGACATCGCCTGGCGCGTGACTTTTTTGCTGGGCATGTTGGTGGCCCCGTGGCTGTATGGGTTGCTGACCGGCCCCGCACAGCCGCGCATTGATGCGGGCTGGGGCATGGTGGTCCTGGCAGGCCTGCTGGTTGGCGTGGGTACGCGCTATGGATCTGGCTGCACCAGTGGCCATGGGGTGTGCGGGCTGTCGCGCATGTCACCCCGGTCCCTGGTCGCCACCCTGGCCTTCATGGGCGCCGGATTTGTCACCGTCTTTCTCATCCGGCATGCGCTGGCCTGATCGCACACCCAACGCATCGGAGCATTGATTGCTATGAAAAATCGTATTTCGGAGTTTGTGGTGGGCCTGATCTTCGGGCTGGGCCTCATCGTTTCGGGTATGACCGACCCCGGCAAGGTGCTGGGTTTTCTGGATCTGGCCGGCCTGTGGGACCCATCGCTGGCGTTTGTGATGGGTGGCGCCATTGCGGTGGGCGTTTTTGCGTTTGCCTTGGCCAAGAAGCGAGCGACCAGCTTTTTGGGCGGCGCCATGCACTTGCCCACCTCGCGCGACATTGATCGCCGACTGGTGGTCGGGAGCCTGATCTTTGGCGCCGGTTGGGGCATTGCGGGCTTTTGCCCGGGGCCGGCCATCGTCTCTGCCGGTGCTGGCCAGCCCAAGGCCATCGTGTTTGTGTTGGCCATGCTGGTGGGCATGTGGCTGTTCGAGCTGGCCGAGGGTCGCACACGCCGTGCCCCGCGCACCAAGGCTGGAGCGCATTGACATGATCGCAAAAAAGAACCCGCCATGAACATCGTGCCCGGCTGGATACGCAGCTACCAGAAACCCTGGCTATCGGGCGATGCGATCGCTGGGGTGATCGTCACGGTCATGCTCATTCCGCAGAGCCTGGCGTATGCATTGCTTGCGGGGCTGCCGCCGCAGGTGGGGTTGTACGCCAGCATTCTTCCCATCCTTGCTTATGCATTGCTGGGTTCCAGCATGACGCTGGCGGTGGGCCCGGTGGCGGTGGCGTCGCTCATGACGGCCAGCGCATTGCAACCGCTGGCGGTGGCGGGCTCTGCAGACTACGTGGCGCTGGCCATGCTGTTGTCGCTGCTATCGGGTGGCATGTTGCTGCTGTTTGGCGCACTGAGGCTGGGTTTTATGGCCCACTTTCTGAGCCATCCGGTCATCAGCGGCTTTATCTCGGGCTCGGCCATCCTGATTGCGGTGGGGCAGGTCAAACACCTGCTGGGCGTGAAAGCAGGCGGCACCAATGTGCTGGACACCCTGATCCAGCTGGCACAGGCCGTGCCGCACACCCACGGCGTGACCCTGGGCATCGGGGCAGGGAGTGTGCTTTTTCTGTGGTTGGCGCGCAAATACCTTGCGCCATGGCTGGTCCGCGCAGGTGTCAGTCCCAAGCTGGCAGATATCGCCTCCAGGCTTGCCCCCATGCTGGCGGTGGTGGTGTCCACGGCGCTGGTGGCGGCATTGCGCTGGGATCAAACCGCTGGTGTCAGCATTGTTGGCGCCGTGCCGCAAGGCCTTCCCACGCTGGCGCTGCCCAAGTTGTCGTTGCCTGCCATCGAGCAACTGTGGCTGCCGGCGTTGCTCATCTCTCTGGTGGGCTTTGTCGAGAGTGTTTCGGTGGCGCAGTCTCTGGCCCTTCAACGCCAGCAGCGCATCAACCCCAACCGCGAGCTTCTGGGCTTGGGCGCGGCCAATGTCGCCAGCGCGTTGTCTGGTGGGTTTCCTGTCACCGGGGGGTTTGCGCGGTCGGTGGTCAACTTTGCGGCGGGTGCCAATACTCCCCTGGCTGGCGTGATTTCTGCTGTGCTGATGGGCGTGGTGATTGCCTCGTTGACCGGCCTGTTTCACTATTTGCCCCAAGTCGTGCTCGCGGCCACCATCATCGTGGCGGTGGTATCGCTGATTGACATACAGACCCTGCGTGAGGCCTGGCGCTACGACAAGGCCGACGCCATGTCGCTGCTGGCCACCGCAGGGGGCGTGATCGCGTTGGGGGTGGAAGTCGGCATCTTGATGGGGGTAGCGTTGTCGCTGGGCACTTTGGTCTGGCGCAGCAGCCATCCGCACATTGCGGTGGTCGGGCGCGTGCCGGGCACCGAACACTTTCGCAACGTGGCCCGCCATGCAGTCACCACCGAGCCCGGCCTGATCGCCGTTCGGGTGGATGAAAGCCTGTATTTCGCCAACTCGGATGCTTTGCTGGACCGTGTGGAGCAATTGGTGGCGGCCCAACCGGATACGCGCCATGTGCTTCTTGTGTGCTCAGCCATCAACCAGATCGACACGACCGCATTGGGCGTATTGACCGATCTGGAGCGCAGTCTGGCTCAGCGAGGGACTGCGTTGCTTCTCGCTGAAGTCAAGGGTCCTGTACTGGACCGGTTGCAGGGCACGGCATTGGGCCAGCGGCTGGAGGGGCGAATCTTCTTGAGCACCCATGCTGCCTTTGAACATGCTCGACAGGCTGCCAGCACCGTTTAGAGGCTTTGGATGCAGGTTTGTAATTTTACATAATATACATCGTATCTAGTCACACGAGGGCTAAACCTGGCCCGCCACGACCCGTTTCGGGACAATAAAATTCTGGCATCTGGTCATCCAATCCCGCTGAATTTGCCAACCACGGTAGCGCAACCGCCTGCGCCCGCACCACCGATCCGTATGAAACTCCTTAAACCGACGACCTCATCTTCGATCCACTTCGGGCACAAAGACAAGGTTTGCATCATCACCGGAGGTGCCCAAGGCATTGGCGAGGCCTGTGTCCGCCGCTTTGCGGCTGAAGGTGCCAAACTGGTGATCGTCGATGTGGACGATGTACGCGGCCAGGCCCTGGCGCAGGAACTGGGCGCGCTGTATGTGCGCTGCGATGTGGGCGATAAATCGCAGGTGGATGCACTGGTGGCCCAGACCCTGGCGGCCTACGGGCGCATCGATGTGCTGGTGAACAACGCGGGCATCTTCCGCGCTGCAGACTTTCTGGACGTGACCGAGGCAGACTTTGACGCCGTACTGCGGGTCAACCTCAAAGGCTCGTTCCTGGTCGGCCAGGCGGTGGCGCGGGCCATGGCGGCGCACCATGGCGGTCGTGGTGGCGGCGCCATCGTCAACATGAGTTCGGTTAACGGCGTGCTGACCATTCCCAACATCGCGAGCTACAACGTGAGCAAAGGCGGCGTGAACCAGCTCACGCGGGTGATGGCGCTGGCGCTGGCCGACAAGAACATCCGTGTCAACGCTGTGGCCCCCGGCACCATCGCCACCGAGCTGGCCGCCAAGGCCGTGCTGACCAGCGACGAGGCCAAGCACAAGATCATGAGCCGCACCCCCATGAAGCGGCTGGGCGAGCCGTCGGAGATTGCCGATGTGGTGGCCTGGCTGGCCAGCGATGCTGCCAGCTATGTGACCGGCGAAATCGTGACCGTGGATGGCGGGCGCATGACGTTGAACTACACGGTCCCCGTCTGATTCAGTCTGCAGAATACTACTGAATTGATAGCTGCTAGCGCTTGCTGCATAAGCGCTAGCGGCCATTTTTGCCAAATTTTTATGCCTGCGGCATGCGCCGCAGCAAACCCGCCATGCTGCGCGGCCAGCCGACCGGGCCAAACCAGGCACCGCCTGCAATCGCCCAGGCGTTGACAGCGCCGTAGAGCACCAGGGCCACGCCCTGTGCGGCAAACACCGCTGCCAAACCACCGCCCCAGCGCAGCGCCAGCCAACCACCGGTCACCGCAATGGCAAGCCGCACGATGTTGCCGATCACCGGCCAGAGCAGGCGCCCTGCCCCTTGCGAGGCAAAGTACAGCACCAGGCCCAGGCCGAAAAAGCCGTACACGGGGCCGACGGTGCGCAGATACAGCGCGCCCGCCTCCAGCATGGCGGGGTCGCTGTTGAACAGCGACAGCCACGCGTTGGGAAAGGCCGCCGCCCACAAGCCAATCGCCTCGGCCATCACAAACGCCATGGCCGCGCCGATCCAGGTGGCGCGCAAGGCGCGTTCGCGCTGGCCCGCGCCGATGCAGGTGCCCACCATGGCCACCAGCGGCGCGCCCAGGCCAAAGACCAGCGGCACCAGCAGATATTCGAGCCGCGACGCCGTGCCATAGCCCGCGATGGCTGCCGTGCCAAAGCCGCCCACCAGCGCGGTGGTGACGCCAATCGCCAGGTTGGTGGCCACGGTAGAGACGGTGCCCACCAGCCCCACCCGCAAAATGTCCTTGAACAACACCCACCGAAAACGGATGTGCGTCAACGACGGCCGCAGCAGGCTGCGCGGCGACCACAAATACGCCGCCAGCACCGCGCTGCCGACCAGGTAATACGCCATCAACGCAATGGCCCCGCCGGCAATGCCCAGGCCGGGCATGGGGCCCCAGCCAAAGATGAGCAGTGGCGACAACGGTACCAGCACGAAGGCGCCCAGCACCGTCACATACGCCGGCACCGCCATGTTGCCCGTGCCCCGGATCACGGCCGACAGCGTGTTGAACAGCCACACCAAAAACGCGCTCGCAAACACCCAGTTGGAATAGACCAGCGCCGCGTCCAGCGCGCCGCCAGTGCCGCCCATGCGGGTGTAAAGCCAGCGCCCTCCTCCCACCACGCCCACGGTAAAGACCAGCGAAAACACCGCCGCAATCACCAACGCGTGTAGCACCAGCGCATCGGCATCGTCCCGCCGTCGGGCCCCCAAAGCACGGGCGATGGCCGATGCGATGCCGCCGCCCATGGCGCCCGCAGAGGTCATCTGCATCAGCATGACCACCGGGAAGACAAGTGCCATGCCCGCCAGCGCATCGGTGCCCAGCTGGCCGACAAAGTAGGTCTCGATCAGCCCGACGCCTGCTTGCGCCAGCATCACCAGCACATTGGGCGCGGCCAGCCGCACCAGCGTGGGCGCGATGGGCGCCTCCAGCAGCATGCGGGTGCGTGGGTTCAGTGCATCGGTCATGCAGTCACCGCCGCTGCCCCAGGCCTGCGCGGCACCACGATGCGCACGGTGGATATTTGCAGTACATCACCGTGCTGGTTGCGGGTTTCGCTGCGCACGGTGACCATGCCACGGTCGGGCTTGGATTTGGAGGGCTGGATCTGCACCACCTCGCTCACCACATGCAGCACGTCGGTGGCGCGCGTGGGCCGGGGCCAGCTCAGCTCGCCCCCGGCTCCGATGATGCCGCCCGCAATCGGCAGACCGCTGGTCACCTGCAGGCGCATGGTCACGGCCGCCGTGTGCCAGCCGCTGGCGGCCAGGCCTCCAAACAGGGTGGCGCGGGCTGCGCCGTCGTCCAGATGGAACGGCTGTGGGTCGAACTGTGCAGCAAAGGAGATGATCTGCGCCTCGTCCATGGCGTACTCGCCACTTTTGAATCGGTCGCCCACCGTCAGGTCGTCCAGATAAATCAGCGGGTTGCCTGTCGTTGAGGTGCAGCTGGCGTGGGTATCCGTCATGTCATCGGCTTTCATTCAATGGGATGGATGGCGTTGCGAGCTCAGGCGGCAGAGGCTGCGGGTCGCACCAACCGCGCCTCGCGGATGGGCAGGTGGACCAGCGCTGCGCCAACGGCCAGCACGATGTCGATGTACCAGACCCAGTCATAGCTGCCCGTGGCCTGGAACACGGTTCCGCCCAGATAGGCACCAAAAAAGCCGCCAATCTGGTGCGCCAGCATCACGATGCCGAACAACATGGCCATGTTGGCCGTGCCAAACATTTTGGCAACCAGGCCGACCGTGGGCGGCACGGTAGACAGGAACGTCACGCCCATGACCGCCGCAAAGACCAGCACCACGGCGGGTGTCTTGGGCGCAAACAAGAAAACGAGCACCGCCAGGCCGCGCGTGGCGTACAGCAGCGACAACAGCGACTTCATGCGCCAGCGGCCCACAGCCCAGCCCATGGCCAGGCTACCGACGATGTTGAACAAACCGATCATGGCCAGTGACCACCCACCAATCTCGGGCGGCAGACCACACGCGGCGATGACACCCGGAAGGTGCGTGGCCAAAAACGCCACGTGAAAGCCGCACACCAAAAAACCCGCTGCCAGATAACGGTAGCTGGGCATGGCCAGCGCCTGGGCAATGGCTTCGCGCGCCGTCAGCGCCTTCTGGCCCGATGCGGCGGCAGCCTGCGCGGCCATGGCATTGGAGTTGCCCTTGAGCACCCACACCGAAGGCAGCGCCAGCAGCACCAGCACCCCCAGCCACTGCATCGCACTGGCCCAGCCCACTGCGGCTGTCAGGCCAATGGCGATGGGCGCCATCGCAAACTGCCCGAACGACCCGCCTGCGTTGACGATGCCGCTGGCCAAACCGCGCTTGCTCGCAGGCACCAGCCGCGCCGTGGCCGCCATCAACACCGACGGTCCGGCCATGCCCGCACCGCCAGCAGCCAGCACACCGATGGCAAAAATCAGGCCCGCCGTTGTGGTCATGTAAGGCGTTATGAACGTGCCCAAAGCCACCAGCGCAACGCCCAGCAGGATTACACGCCCCGTGCCAATGCGGTCGGCCACGGCGCCCGCAAAGGGCTGCGTCAGGCCCCACCAAAGCTGACCAAACGCAAAGGCCAGGCTGATGCTGCCAATGCCCAGCCCGGTGGAGGTGTTGAGCGACGACAGGAACAGACCCATCGTCTGGCGCGTGCCCATCGTCAGTGCAAACGCGCCTGCGGCGGCCAACAGCACGAGCCACAAGGTCCACGGTGCGCTGGATTTGGCTGCCGCTTGAGGGGTGTTGTCAGTCGTCATGGCCAGCGTCCTGCGCGGGCAATGCCGCCAGCAAGGCGAGCGAATCATCCACCAAGGCGTGCAAGGCCATCACGCGCCCCACGCCCAGCGTTTCGTTCAGCGCCAGCTGGGCCGCCTTCCAGTGGCGCTGCGCCTCGGCACGCTTGTCGCGACCCGCGTCGGTGATGTGCACCAGGCGGCTGCGGGCATCAGCGCCCGCATCCAGCGTCACCCAGCCCGCATCGACCAAGGGGCGCAGGTTGCGGGTCAGCGTGGAGGCATCCATTTTCATGGCCACCGCCAAGTCGCCGGGGCGGATCGGCCCTAGCTTGAGCACATGCGACAGCAGCGAATACTGCGTGGTCTTGAGCCCGCACTGCACCATTTCGGCGTCGTAGTGGGTCGCCACACGGCGCATCAGCTGGCGCAGCTTGAAGTTGGTGCAGCCCTGCGGCAGCGCCTGGGTGGCGGTCGGTACGCCAGAGTCCATGGTGGAGATGTTGGCTTGCATGGATTTGATTGTATCTGCAACAATTGCATGTGCAACATATCCATTTCAACCACAACTGTGACCAGGACACCCCATGACCCAACACAACCACCTCGAACACTGGCTGGCGCAGGAGCGCGACATCCTCGCCACCCTGGACGCAGGCCCCGGCCCGGGCGTGGCCAGCCGCGAGCAGATTGCGCATCTGAGCGGCCTGCAGCAAATGCAGGCCATGCTGCGTGGCGAGCTGCCCTATGCCGCTATTGCCAAGACGCTGGATTTTTTGATCGTCGAAGTGGGCGAAGGCACCGCCATCTTCCAGGGCACGCCCCGCGCCGAGCACCTCAACCCCATGGGCACCGTGCACGGCGGCTGGTTTGCCACCCTGCTCGACTCGGCCCTGGGCTGCGCCGTGCACACGCGCATGGAGCCGGGGCGTGGCTACACCACGGCCGAGCTGGGCATCAACCTGGTCAAGGCCATTACGCCCAAGGTGCAGCGCGTGCGCGCCGAAGGCCGCGTGATCCACAGCGGGCGCCAACTGGCCACGGCCGAGGCGCGCCTGGTGGGGCCGGACGGCACGCTGTATGCCCACGCCACCACCACCTGCCTGGTTTTCGACTTGCCGGCACAATCGAAGGGATGAAATTCCTCCACACGATGCTGCGCGTTGGCAACCTTCAACGCTCGATTGATTTCTACACCCAGGTGCTGGGCATGCAACTGCTGCGCCAGTCCGAGAACCCCGAGTACAAATACTCGTTGGCGTTTCTGGGATTCGAGGGCGGCAACCCCGGCCAGGCCGAGATCGAGCTGACCTACAACTGGGGCACCGAGAGCTACGACCACGGCAATGCCTATGGCCATATTGCGCTGGGCGTGCCTGATGCCTACGCCGCGTGTGAAAAGATCCGGGCCGCCGGCGGTAACGTGACGCGCGAAGCAGGCCCGGTCAAGGGCGGCACCACGGTGATCGCGTTCGTGACCGACCCGGATGGCTACAAGATCGAGCTGATCCAGCGCGCCGAGGGCGCTGCCAGTGCGGGGCTGCGGTAACTGGTTACTATTAATTAGATAGCTGCTCGCGCTTTATGGATAAGCGCTAACAGCGTATTTGACCAATAAAAAACCCGGCAATGCCGGGTTTTTTGGTAAAGGCAGGTTCGCGATCACTGGGCGCTCAAGGCCACTTCCACGCGGCGGGCTTCGGCGTTGCTGCCGCTGGCCGTGGTTTCTTCGGGCTTCTTGAGTTCGATCTTGTCTTCGGCCACGCCCAGCGCTGTCAGGGCATCGCGCACGGCAAAGGCGCGCTGCTTGGCCAGTTCGGCGTTCAGGGCCGCATCACCGGTGGCGTCATGAAAGCCTGAGACGACTGCCTTTTTGCCTTCGGCCACACCCTTGACAACGTCGGCCAGGGCTTCGTTGGCGCCTGCAGCCAGGTCGGCCTTGGCGCTGGCAAAGTAGAACTTCACCACGCCGTTTTCCACGCGCACGCTGGCGCCGTCGGTGACCACTGCGTCAGCGACGGGTGCTGCTGGCGCGTTGCTTGCTTCAGCGGTTGCGGCCAGCTTGGGCGCTGCGGGGCCGCGCACCTGCTTGACCACCGCGGTGCCCACCACCACAGAGATCACCAACGCAATCAGTGCAAACAGAAAACCGAGGGCAAAACGTTGCTGGCTGTCGTTGTCCGAGCTCTTGAAAGACATGGTGCAGAACTCCGTAAATAATGGTTTGCTGGATAAGACCGCGATTCTAAAGTGTTGCCATGACGATGCACCCCGCACCCCACCGTGACCCGGCACCCATGCTTGAGCGCGCCCTGCAGGAATGGGGCGACCGCAGCGATCTGTGGGTGTTCGGCTATGCCTCGCTGATCTGGCGGCCCGATTTTGACTACGCCGAGCGCCGCCCCGCCACGGTCCACGGCTGGCACCGGGCGCTGAAAATGTGGAGCCGCATTAACCGCGGCACGCCCGAGTGCCCTGGCCTGGTGTTTGGCATGCTGTCGGGCGGCAGCTGCCGTGGCATGGTGTTCCGCGTGGACAAGGCACATGCCCGACAGGTGATGATCAACCTGTGGCAGCGCGAGATGGTCACCGCCGTGTACGACCCGCGCTGGCTGGTGTGCCACACGCCCCATGGCCCGGTGCAGGCGCTGGCCTTCACCCTGTCGCGCAAAAGCCCCAACCACACGGGCGAGCTGCCCGACCACGAGGTCTGCCGCATTTTTGAGCAGGCCAGCGGGCGGTATGGCACGACGCGGGACTACGCCCAGGCCACGTACGACGAGTTGCGCAAGCACGGCATTCACGACCGGGCTCTGGCCCGGTTGATCGCATTGGCAAAAAAAGACGCGTAATTCGCGCCCGCCCCCGATACGATGGCGGTCACCGCTGGCAGGCGCCGTCAACGATGCCCACGCCGCGCGGTGTTCTTCGGCATCTGTTCAAAGGAGTGTGGGTCATGAATCCTCGTTTCACCCTGTCGATTCTGTCGTCGCTGGTGGCTGCTGTCGCCCTGGCAGGCTGCGCATCGTACCCCGCGGGCAACCGCGCCGCAGCCAAACTGGAGCCCACCCGCGGCAGCACGACCACCGGTACCGTGACCTTTGTCCAGACCGGCGGTGGCGTGCAAGTGTCCGGGGAAATCCGCGGCCTCAAGCCCGGTGCCGAGCATGGCTTTCATATCCACGAAAAAGGCGATTGCTCCAGCGGCGACGGCATGAGCACGGGCGGCCACTTCAACCCCGGCGGCAAAGCCCACGGCCACCACGGCATGGGCGACCACCACACCGGCGACCTGCCCAGCCTCAAGGCCGACGCCAACGGCGTGGCCACGTTCCACTTTGAATCCAGCACCATCCGCGTGGGCGGCACCGACAACAACATCGTTGGCCGTGGCCTCATCGTGCACCGCGACCCCGACGACTACAAAACCCAGCCCACCGGCAATGCAGGCCCACGCCTGGCCTGCGCGGTGATTGCGGCCCAGTAAGCCAAACGCCCCTACCAAGCCGCTGCACCGTGCGGCGGCTTTTTTCATGGGCAGGATGAAAGAAGGCGTGCAGCCAACAACGCCTCAGCCCGCTCCAACGCCTGTACGGTGTCAATGTCGGTCACCGCACCCTCGTCCTGCACCGGCACAGCCAGCCCCCGCCCCTGCCCCGCCCACTTGCGCACCACAGGCGCAGCGCCTTTTTCGCCCTGCAGGGCCAGCAGGTCGTCCAGGCAATCCCGCGCAAACGCCACCGGGTGCCCACGCTCGCCCGCAAACTCCGGCCACGCCACCACGGCCCGCTGATCCTGCAGCACCTGCGCCATGGCCTGCAGCGTGGCGGGTTGCACCAGCGGCAAATCGCCCGGCAACACCAGCCAACCCGCCGCATCCGCTGATCGGGCCGTGTGGCGCACAGCGGCGGCAATCGAATCGCCCATGCCCGGGTGCCCCACATCCTCCACATGCCACGGCAAGCCACTGGCGCGCACGGCATCCAGCGTGTGCTGCAGCACAGGTTTGTCCGCCAGCAAGGCTTGCAGCTTGTGCACCGTACCGCCGGATGCTTTAAAGCGTTCGCCCCGGCCAGAGGCGAGGATGAGGACGGTGGGTGATGTCAGTGGCATGGGTGTGGATGGGTAAATCGAAAGGCTTGGTGCTGAAGCCAGCCGCATCATGGCATCCCTACGCAGCAACGGCTGGACCGTGACCGGCAAGCTGCGCCGCGACCAGCCCGACATCTTTGCGCCTGAATTCGGACCTGTGCTCAACCACCATTGGCGGGCAGTTTTCGGCCCGAAACGGTCTGTTTGCCGTGCAATATGGAACTGCCATTGGCTGCCCTTCAGTTAAAGTCCTCGCCCTCCGGGTGATTTTTTCCCGCATCGCGCACCTCACATCCCAAGGGGCATTGACTCCCCGATGACGGGGTTTGAAAACAAAATCTGCGACTTTGGGTGGCACGCTGGCTGATGTGGCCGTGCAAACTGCAGCTCGCAAAGCGAGAAGAACAATATGCTGTTAACCGATATAGCCGTCGAGCACACATTGGTGTCCAAAAAGGATGGCGTTCGCCAGACTTTCTTGCTGCATCCTTTTACCGATACACAGCGCGATTCACTGGGCAAATTCGAGCTCGTTCGCGACGTCAGCCAACCCGGACTCAAAGACGCAAAACGCTCCACCTTCGTATCGTTTCACCAATTGGCGGAGCTGTATGCAAAAGGCCTGCTCGAAGAATTCGGGTTTTCCGTTCGCATGTGTCCGGGTAAAGGCACCTACCCTGCCAAGCTGCCAGCCAAAAAGATACTGCCCACCAGCATCAAGCCAGGCTCTTCGTTCGACCTGGCGGTTCAAAAAGTGGATATTGCCAAACCTGCCACTCGCGAATTGAGAACAGCCTTGCTTCGCACCAACGTCCAAATTTAAGCGTGACGGCGCTGATCGATAAGGGAGCCGATGTGAATCCAACCATTGCGCATGCTGAACTGATTGCCACATTCAAGCGGGCCGAGGCAGATGCCGCCCACAAGTTCGGGCTGATCAAAGCGGCTGCCAATAAAGGCCCCAAGGCCATCCAAGCCGCCACCGAAACAGCGGCAAAGGCAGCAAAACGCAGGGACTCGTTTGCGAAAAAGCTGGAAATTCTGGGGGTGAACCTTAAGGATTGAGCGCTGCCACGCCTACGGCGTGACACCCACCATTGGCGGCTGTGCACAACGGGAACTGATTGTCAAAATAATCTCTGTAATCTCAAAAAATAATCGGTATGGGCTTACACCGATTTGCATTATTTCCAAGCACAGCAGTTAAAGAATATTAATTTTCGGGTCGTGAAGGTGTGGAGAAAGATGAATATTCGCCTCAGGCTGGTTGCCTGACATCTAGTTTTTTCGAACCAACGACCGCTAACGCCATTACCGGTCATCGGACTTTGCTTAGGCTAGCCGACCGTTGCACCGCTAAAACCTGCAATCCAGCGGGACTCTAGCGTACGCGACGATCAAATTCTTTGGTGGCATGCACGCTTCCTGCTCAAGTATGAGGACGGGAATAGGCAGCTTAGTTTCGTCCAGGGGCGATACCCAATCATCTCCGTGCGACGCGAAGCAGTCGTAAATCCTAGAAGCACTTACCCCTTGGCTCACCTCAGCCGCTGGCCAAGCTCCGCTGCCTGCGCCAGCCCAGGAACCCCTGCACGGCCGACAGCAGCCCCGCGCCCACGGTGCATCCACCGATAGGCCAACCGCATTGGCCCCGAGAGTACCTGCTGCAAATGCAAATGGATCGCTGATTTGCCCGGGGCCCCGTTCAGGGCAGTAAGCTACATCCTCCCCAGTAAGTGCCTGGTAATAGAACCAAAGACACGATGAGCTCTTCACAAACCCTTGTAAGAGCTCATGCAAAAACTCCAACTCCCCGCTGACCTTGCCCCTGTTTCGTGTAGCTCTTAACCCACGGTT